>DASWGE010000358.1:0-2641 GCA_036393895.1 Streptosporangiaceae bacterium
GGCATACCCGCCGGGCCAGTGCGCGCTGGTGCGTTACCCGGGCGAACCGCCTGCGGCGGCGGCGCGGGTCCGCGCTCAGGCGTTGAGCGCGGCCAGCTCGGCCTCGACCATGGCCTCGTGTTCCTGTTCATCCCGGCGGGCGTCGGTGGTCCTCCAGCGGCCCCGCAGCAGCGGGATGCTCAGCAGGAAGAAGACGATCCCGCCGAAACAGATCCAGTACCAGGTCTTCCACTGGCCGACGGTCTTGTTCGCCGCATTCTGCACGTCGGTGCCGTGCGCCTTCAGGTAAGCAAGATCCTTAGCTGGAATCTTCGATAGCGCCGTTAGCGGCACCGCGTAAGGCGCGATCTTCTGCAGCTGCGGTGCGACCTTGATGACGCCCTGGATGGCCGCCGCGTTCTGGCACATGGTGCTGAGCACGGACGTGCCGGTCGCGCCGCCGCCGGCCGCCGCAATGGCCTTCGCCCGAACCGCCTTCGGGACCTTGTTGGGGGTGGCGCAGTTGAGGTATACCGTGCCCACGTCCACCGTATCCGTCTGCAGGGCGGTGAGCTCCGGCTTGAACTGCTGCGCCGCCGCGAGCTGGGTCGGGTACTTCTGCGCCAGCGCGACGACGTCCGGATGCGCCGAGGCGAAGTCCAGCGCGGTCTTGTACTTCGTCGCGAGGGCTGAAACCTGGCCGCCATAGTTGACCAGCGGGGTGACCGAGTTGATCACGACCGGGATCAGCAGGAAGGAGCCGAACACTACGACGCGGATGATCCAGCCCCAGATTGCCAGGCCGGTGGCGGTCAGCGCCGGGTTGCGTGCCTCCACGGTCTCGGTGAAGCTCGCCATCCAGGGCGTGTAGGCCACGCCGAGGCCGAACGACAGCAGCGCCACAATGATGGCCAGCGTGTAGTAGCCCGGCTGGAGGCCAGCCTGGAGCAGGTAGACGACGGTCATCACCGCGGCCCCGATCCCGCCGATGAGCATGAACGGCTTCCTGACCCTGAACCGGTCAGAGAGCACGCCGATCAGGATCACCGCGATGACGTTGAACCCCCAGGTCCAGTTGCCGAGGCCATTGGCGTCCTTGAGCGAGAATCCGAAGACGGTGCTCAGGTAGATCACGCTGAATCCGACGGCCGTGTAGTAGAACAGCAGCATCAGGGAGACCGCGACCGCCGAGACCACGACATCGGCCTTGAGGAGCTGGCGGAACGGGTGCTTCAGCGCCGCCTCGATGTCGATGCCCTTGGCCTTTGCCTCGATCAGCGCCCGGTCCCGCATCGTCACCATCAGCTGGTCCCGCAGCTGCGGCGACAGCTCGCGCAGGCCAATCAGCGCGATCACGAACACGACCAGCCCGACGTATCCGCAGATCCGGTACTCGTGGGTCCAGAACCGCGGGTCATGGACGACGGCCGGCACGGTGCGGCTGCCGACGACCGAGACGATCAGGCTGCCGAGCACTGGCCCGCTCGTCCAGAAGCCCATCGCCGTTGCCCGGCCGACCTGCGGGGAGAAGTCGCGGATCAGCGCGGGAGTGGCCACCAGGCAGATGCCCTCGACCACGCCGACCACGAAGCCCTCGATCGTGAAGACCCACTTGCTGGTCGCCGCGGGCAGCACGAAGGCCACGAACACCCCGGTGAACAGCAACCCGAAGACGACCAGATTCGCCCGGCCGAGCCGGTCGGTGAGCCCGGCGAACAGCGAGCCGAAGGCGCCGATCAGGTTCCCGAACGCCAGGGTGAGGACGAAGAAGGTGAAGCTCATATGCAGGTTCACGAGGATCAGCGTGGACACCGAGCCGCCGACGTACAGCTCGTAGTACAGCATGATCGTGGCGAGCACCGTGATGGCCAGGTACATGACACGTGGCCCGGTGTTTGGGTAGGAGTCAAGCTGGCGGCGCCATAGCCAAGACACTCCGCCGGATCGGTCTCCGACCAGTTCGTCTGCAGTCACACTCATGCGGACCTCACCATTGTCAGGGGTGACGCACCCGGTAGCCCAGGCTTCGAGGTCAAGATATCTGCACTATGTGTGCAAGATCAATACTGTGAGCCGAGAATAGCGAAAAGTACCGAAGCCGATCCTATGAAAGCGGATCGAGCCCGGCTTGCGCAAGCAGCGCGTTAAAGGTGCTGATCAGAATCTCCTTGGCGCCGAGCGGGCTGAGCTCAAGGTCGGTGCGCAGCGTCTCCCAGTACGACCAGAGGCTGATGGCATGCAGGGCATCTACCAAACGCTCGCACTGCTGTCCGGGAAGCCGGCTCAGTTCCGGGGCGAAGACGTGCTCGACCTCGGCCCGGCCGGCCGCATTTCGCCGCCTCCTGTCGCGGGTCAGCTGATCGGAGAACGGCTGGTGGACGCGCGCGGCGCGCCAGGTGGGAGTCATCTCCTCCAGCACCCGAGCACGCTGGGCGACGAACGCCTCGACCCGCGCAGCCAGCGGCTGATCCTGGTCAATCCTGGTGACCAGCGAGCGCTGGATCTCCCTGTCGCGCCTGACCGCCTCGATCAGCAATGCCTCTCGGTCGGCGAACTGCTGCCACACGGTTCGCAGCGAAACGCCGGCCCTCGCGGCGATCCGGGGGACGGTGGGGCGAAGGTCCCCCTCGGCGTGCAGGGCTCGCATCGCCTCCAGGATCGC
>DASWGE010000359.1:0-7433 GCA_036393895.1 Streptosporangiaceae bacterium
CCGATCACGTAGTCAAGCCCGAGGGCGCCCAGCTGCGTCAGCTCTTCGGTGATCTGCTCTGGGGTGCCGACCAGCGGGCCCGAGGACAGCATCGCCACGTTCCGTTCCAGTGACTCGGCGGGGATGAGCGGGCGGTAATGCGCGCGCACCCAGTCCAGCTTGTCGGCTACGTCGGCGTCGCTTTCCCCGATGACGATGTTGAAGTTGGATGACCGGACGATCGCACCGAAATCGGTGCCCACATCCTTGCAATGCTGGGCGAGGATCTCCGACTTCCGCCGGAACACCTCGGGCTCGGCGTCGAAGTTGGTATATCTCGCGTACTTTGCGGCGATCCTGAGCGTCTTGCGCTCGCCGCCGCCGGCGATCCAAAATGGGATGCCGCCATCCTGGATCGGCAGCGGCCGCCCGATGGCTCCGTCGACCTGGTAGTGCTTTCCTGACAGGGTCGCCGTGCCCGTCGTCCAGAGTTGCCGCATGATCTGGACGCCCTCGTCCAGCATGCCGAGACGGTCGCCGGCGCTGGGGAAGCCGTAACCATATGCCCGCCACTCATGTTCGTACCAGCCGCCGCCGATCCCCATCTCGACCCGGCCGCCAGAGATGACATCCACCGTGGCGGCGACCTTCGCCAGGTAAGCAGGGTTGCGGTAACCCATGCACGTGCACATCTGGCCGAGCCGCACCCGGGTGGTCGAGGCCGCGAACGCCGACATCAGCGACCAGGCCTCGTGGGTTGCCTCCTCGGTCGGCACCGGAACCGTATGGAAATGGTCGTACACCCAGATCGACTCGAACGGGCCCGCATCTGCGGCCTGGGCGAGGTCGCGCATCGTCGCCCATTGCTCGGATGGGGGAATCCCGGCCAGATCCAATCGCCAGCCCTGCGGTACGAACATCCCGAATCGCATACGGCCATCCTAATCAGCGCGGTGCCAGCGCCGGCGGCCCAGGCACGGGAGGGCAGCCTACCGGCACCGTGGCCCGGAGCCGCAACGCCCTGCGAGCGCTGCGCGGATTGTCTTCCAGAAGTTCCTGTGACTACTGCGGCATCTGCCGCGCGAATGGGCGTATCGGCTTGCTGGACTTACGCATAAGTTCTGGTGGAGACTAGGATCAACGGTTGACAAAACCAGCCGCTGTGGGCCCTCGTACTTGCGGGCTCAATCCCATGACCAGGAACGCGTTCTCGGCGTTCCTTCGGTCGTCGGCTTGGTACCGCATGACGGCGGACGTCTGTTCGGGCTGACCTCGACGACTTCGCCGGGTCGAATGCTTCATCGCCCACTCGCCGGGGCCCCAATCCTGGGTGGCTCGGCGGCTTGTGGTAAAGGGAAAGGGCTAACCCCCATGGCTCAGAGGACTGTCGTGACAGTACTGTGCGATCTGCCGCATGACAATGAAGTCGAAGGAACCGAATCTGTCTCATTCTCCATTGACGGGAACGTGTACGAGATTGACCTATGCGCGCCGCACGGCCAGGAGATCCGCGAGAAGGTCAGCGTATTCGCCGACCACGGTCGCCGGGTGACCGGCAGTCGTCGGCGCAAGACGAGATCGGGCCGAAGCCGCGAGCGGAACTCGGAGATCAGGGAGTGGGCCCGCAAGCGCGGGCAAGACGTCAGCGATCGGGGCCGCATTCCCGACAGCGTCATCGCCGCCTACGAGGCCGCACACTGAAAGCCCCGCGCCGCTGAGCGCGTGTGGGTACCCGCGATCGGGGCAAGGCATTTCTCGACGCCGCCGACGGCGTCCCCGCCGTGAAGCGGAAGGAGAAAAACCGTGGCGATCGCGACGATCAACCCCGCTACTGGCGAGACCGTAAAGACCTACGACGAAATGTCAGAAGCCGATGTCGACGGGCGCCTGGCTGCGGCAGCGACGGCACACGCCAGCTATCGGCTGACCTCATTCGAGGACCGCGCCAGGTGGATGCGGCGAGCGGCCGGAATCCTGGACGACGAGCAGGAGCAGGTCGCGGCGATGATGACCACAGAGATGGGCAAGACGCTGACGTCGGCCCGGCAGGAGGTGGCCAAGTGCGCCGGGGCCTGCCGATTCTACGCCGACCATGCAGCATCGTTCCTGGCTGACGAGGCCGCCGACCCCGACGCGGCCGGGGTCGAGAGCGCGTACGTCCGGTATCAGCCGCTCGGTCCGGTGCTGGCGATCATGCCGTGGAACTTCCCGTTGTGGCAGGCGATGAGGTTCGCGGCCCCCGGGCTGATGGCGGGCAACGTCGGGCTGCTCAAGCACGCCTCGAACGTGCCGCAGACAGCCCTGTTCCTGCAGGATCTGTTCGCCAGGGCAGGGTTTCCGGCTGGCACTTTCCAGACCCTGCTGATCAGCTCCGGGAGGGTCGAGCCGGTCCTGCGCGACGACAGGGTGGTGGCCGCCACGCTCACCGGCTCGGCTGCGGCAGGGCAATCGGTGGCGTCGATCGCCGGCCGCGTGATCAAGAAGGTGGTGCTCGAGCTCGGCGGCAGCGACCCGTTCATTGTCATGCCATCGGCGGACGTGCCGGAGGCCGCCCGGATAGGCGCCTTCGCCCGGTGCATCAACAACGGCCAGTCCTGCATCGCGGCCAAGCGGTTCATCGTGGTCGACGAGATCTACGACGAGTTCGCGCGCCAGTTCACCGAGCAGATGGCGGCAAAGGTTGTCGGGGATCCGATGGACCGCGAGACGGACGTGGGCCCGCTCGCGTCCGAGAAGCAGCGGGACAGGATCGAGAAGCAAGTCGCCGACGCGGTGGCTAAGGGAGCCAAGGTGCTGTGGGGCGCCGCCGCGCCTGACAGCCCTGGCTTCTATTACCCGCCGACCGTGCTGGCCGGCATCACCCCCGACATGCGCGTCCACACCGAAGAGGTCTTCGGCCCGGTTGCCACGCTGTATCGGGTCAGCGACATCGAGGAGGCACTGGACGTCGCCAATGGCAGCCAGTTCGGATTGGGCGCGAATGCGTGGACAAGCGACCAAAAGGAGAAGGACAGGTTCATCCGGGATCTTGCTGCCGGGGTGATCTTTATCAACGGCAACGTCACCTCCTACCCGCAGCTGCCGTTCGGCGGCGTGAAGCACTCGGGGTACGGCCGCGAGCTGTCGGCCCACGGCATCCGCGAATTCTGCAACATCAAGACCGTCTGGATCGGTGCTCCCCAGCCGGCCCGAACGCCTGGCGCGACGGAGTAACCGCGCGATGCGGCAGGGAAGCCGTTGAACATCACACAATTTATGAAGGCAGCGGCGGCGCGCTGCCAACATCCGGGGGCGGCTCAGGTCCGAATGCGGCCACGGGCACGTGCCGGCTGAACGCTGCGGCGATTTTGCCGCTGGGGAAGCTTGGCGTTCCAGTGCTGGTTTGGCGTTCTTGCTAACGTTCACCTGTGAAAGCAGCGGTTCACACGAGGTATGGGCCACCCGACGTGGTCCATATCCGCGAGGTGGACAAGCCAGTCGCCGGGGACGGCGAACTGGTCATCAAGGTTCACGCGACGACCGTGAACCGGACCGACTGCGGCCTTCGGTCCGGTAGGCCGTTTTTCTCGCGCTTCCTCACCGGGCTGCTCAGGCCACGAGGGACCGTGCTGGGAAACGAGTTCGCCGGAGAGGTCGAAGCGACTGGCAATGGCGTCACGGCCTTCAGGGTCGGTGACCGAGTGTTCGGCTTCAGCGGTTTCAGCGGCCCGTTTGGCGCCCATGCGGAATACCTGCGGATCCGGCAAGACGGCACACTCGCGGCCCTGCCGGCGGGCCTCTCCTACACCGACGCCGTCCCGGGCACCGAAGGCTCGCACTATGCCCTCTCGAACATCAGGAAGGCCCGGATCCGCAGCGGGCAGAGCGTTCTTGTCTATGGCGCGACCGGTGCGATCGGATCGGCCGCGGTCCAGCTTGCGAAGAGTATTGATGCTCGCGTGACCGCGGTCTGCGCAACGCCGAACATCGAGCTGGTTGCCGGTCTTGGCGCGGACCGGGTCATCGACTATACGGCGCAGGACTTCACGGCCGACGACCAGCGCTACGACGTCGTCTTTGATGCGGTCGGCAAGAGCACCTTCGGCCGGTGCCGGCCGCTGCTGAAGCCCGGTGGAATCTACCTCGCGACGGAAGGCGGCCCGGTCTTTATCCTGCAGATCCTGATCACCCCGCTGCTGCGCGGCAAGAAGGCGGTGTTCGCGTTTCCGAAGCTTGACCAGGCGACGGTCAGGTATCTGGCGGACCTGATCGAGTCAGGGCAATTCAAGCCCGTCATCGACCGGCGGTACCCGTTGGACGAGATCGTCGCGGCCTACCGGTACGTGGAGACTGGCCAGAAGATCGGCAATGTCGTGATCACAGTCGGGCACCCGGAGGCGACCGGCGATCATTCGGTGAGCTCGTAGGCCGGGTTGATCATGACTGCACCGTCCCTGCCAATGCTGACTGAGCCGCGCAGCCTGACGTTGCTGCCTGGGCAGAGGCCCGGAATGTGGGTGCGCCCGTAAAATAGCGCGGTCAGTTCTCCGTCCGAGGCCGTGATCGTGCAGGCCAGGATCGAGCTTTGCCCGACCGGCTTGATCTCGACCGTATGCACGCGCCCTGCCACCTCGGTGCGCTCGCGCCGGCCTGGCGCGGAGGCCGAGGTGACCGGCGGCCTCGCTCCTGAATGCGGGCGGGAGCTGACGCCGTCCTCCTGCGCATCGGGGGTCGGCCTTTCCTGGCGATCGCGGGTTACCTCCAGGCGGGCGGTCACGTCGAAGGGGACGATTGTGGCCGCTGACCTGGGTACGCGACTGGTGACGCGCGCGATCTTGTCAGCGGTCCTGTCGTGCATGAGCCGCCCGAGCAGGGGCGCGTAGCTGCGCCGTGGCAGCACGACGGTGACGTGCGTGCCTGGCTGGCTGGCTTCCTTGAGTACCAGGTCCCCCGCGGCGTGCTCGATCCGCCGGTCCGGGCATTCGACCAGGTCGAGGGGAATACGCTGATCGACTCGCAGCCACCGGTCCCGCAGCTCGTCGGCTCGCGCCTGGTCGATGACGAAGTGGATGGCGCGAAGCTCCGTCGGGTGCAGGCTGCTGGCGTAACGCAACCCGGCGATCGTGGCGAGATCGACGCCGTCCACCAGGACGAGCACGGTCCGCCTGGGATGGTTCGGCGCGTCAGGCGGCAGACCGGTGCCGATTGCCTCGACAGCCGTGGCCTCGGTCCGGTACTGGCGGTTGAGCCTGATGAACGCGTAAACGAGGACTGGGAACACCGCCACGACGAGCCAGGCGCCTTCGGTGAACTTGAAGATCACGAAGATGGCGACGACCAGCGTGCTGTAGACGCCGCCGGCCGCATTGATGACGAGCCGGCGGCGCCAGCCTGGCTCCTTCGTCCTGAGGTGGTACCTGGCCATCCCGAAGCCGGCCATCGCGAACCCGGTGAACACCCCGATCGCGTAGAACGCCACCAGCCTGGCTGTGTTGGCGCCCACTACGAGCAGCAATGCCACTGCCGCGATCGCCAGCACGATGATCCCGTTGGAGAAAACCAGGCGGTGCCCGCGTTTGCTGAGCCAGCGTGGCAGGAACGAGTCCTCGGCGACGAAGCTGGTCAGGAACGGGAAGCCACTGAAGCTGGTGTTGCCGCCGGTGAACAGGACCGAAATAGCTCCTGCCTGGACGAGGAAGAACAGTGCCTGGCCCGCGAACGACGGGCCGAAGACGAGCCTCGCCTCCTGTGACAAAACCGTCGGGAAGCCGTACACGTACGGGACCGCGTGGGTGCTGTAGGCCAGCCACGAGATCCCCGCGATGAGGAACGCGACGATGCAGCCCTGCGTGACCAGCAACTGCCTGGCATTACGGCCTTCCGGCGGCCGCAGCGCGCTCACGGCGTTGGACACGGCCTCGATTCCGGTCAGGGATGAGCCGCCATTGGCGAAAGCACGCGCGAGAATGTAGATGGCCCCGAAGGTGACCAGACCGCTCGGATGGTGCACCACCGTCACCGTCCCCGAATGCCAGCGGACATGGGGGAGCCCCCCGCCGAAGACCTGCCGGATGATGCCCACAATGATCATGAGCGCGACCGATCCCGAGAACAGGTAGGTCGGGATGGCGAAGGTCTTGCCATTCTCCCTGACCCCCAGCAGGTTCACGTAGCACATGATCAAGGTCGCGGTGACCGCGATCAGCAGCAGCGTGGTCGTGCCGCCTAGCGGCCTGGCCAGCGCAGGGAACGTGGACAGGATCGCCTGGCTGCCGGCCGCCGTCTGCACGGCCACGGTAACCACGTAGTCGACCATCAGTGCCACCGCGGCGACCTGGGCGATCCGCGGGCCGAAGTTCTCCCGCGCGACCACGTATGATCCGCCGGCGCGGGTGTAAACGGACACGACCTCGCGGTAGGACAGCACCACCAGCGCGACACCCAGCAAGATCACCGCGGTCAGCGGCAGCAGCAACGTGAAGGCTGCGAGACCGAAGAGGGGCAGCAGCGTGTACAACATCAGCTCAGAGCCGTAGTTCGCCGACGAGATCCCGTCGCAAGACAGGACGCCAAGGCCGAGCGGCTTCGACAGACGCTCGACCCTGAGCCGGTCGTTTACCAGCGGCGGGCCAAGCAGGCGGCGCTTGACCGAATACCCGAGCGTCTCCGGCACGCCATTATCCTGGCCGAAGCTCGCCAAGCCGGCGGTCGCGCAGGCCGCCGCCTGGCCGTTGGTGCTATCCCGCGCGATCGGCATGACCCCCGGGCTCGCTGTGGCTGCGTGCCCACGCCACCTCCATGCCGACCGTGTGATCACTTCCCGACGCTCGCACGTCCGGTGATCGAACGGCGTAAAGGCCGCGTTAGGAATGGCGCAGCTGGCGTTAAGATTTCATCAAGATCACTGGCGCACGAAGCGAGCCGCCCGAGGTCCGGCGCTGCGCCTGCTGCTCGCCATCTCGTGCCTAACAAGGACCGGTGACCACACTGACTGGCAGCCTGACTGGTTATACGCGGCTCCTCGTCGCTAAGGGGATACCAGGACGCGGCTTTTCACCTTGGCCACCCCGGGAGCGGCCGCCGCCGCCGCGGCCGCCGCTGTCGCCTCGTGCAGTGAGTGGACGTGTCCGTAGAGCGTGGCTGTGTGATCGGACACCTCGACCCTGATGTGCCGGGCGTCCACCTCAGCCTCGCGCTTGAATGCTTCCTCGATCTCCGCTTGGACCCGCTCAGCGCTGATCGGGGGATTGAGCGTGATGTTGTTGGTGATGCCGATGACGCCGCGAACGTGGCGGACCATCCGCTCTACCTCACGCCGCTGGTAGTCATACTCGACCTGGCCCTCCAGCGTCACCCAGCCGCTCTGAACCCTGGCATGGACCTTGCCCTCAGGGATCTGGGTATTCGACTCAAGGACGTGCGCAATGGCGCGCGCAATGTCCCCGTCATCCCTTGGTTCCCCGCTCAGGCGGACC
>DASWGE010000360.1:0-6535 GCA_036393895.1 Streptosporangiaceae bacterium
TCGATGTCGGGGAACTCGGTGTAGAGCAGGTAGCCGTAGCCTCGGTTCCGCGCGCCGGTGAGATCTGTGCCGAGGCGGCACTTGGTCATGAGGCCGATCTCCTTCGGCCAGGATTCGACCATCTCCCACATCTGCGCGACCTCGGCGTCGCTCAGCTCGCGCGGAAAGCTGAACAACACGATGTGCTGCAACGCCATCGCGGCTCCTCATTGGCGTCGTCTGCGGAGGCGCTCGCTTCGCAGTGGATCAGTAGAACTCGAAGTACTCGCGCATCTCCCATTCGCTGACGTCCTGCCCCTCCTGAAGCGGGTTCTCGGCGACCGCGGCCTCGTACCGGCCGAACTCCGAGCGCTTCATCTGCAGCAGGTAGTCAACCAGCGTCTCGCCGAACGCCTTGCGGAAGAAACCGTCCTTCTCAAGGGCGCCGATGGCATCGCCAAGCGACGCCGGGAGCATCGGATTCTGCGTCGTATAAGGATCAGCCTCGACCGGCGGCGGCGGGTCAAGCTGGCGGCGCATGCCATCCAGCCCGGCCGCTATGTTCGCCGCCATGTACAGGTACGGGTTGGCGGCGGGCTCGCCCATCCGCATCTCCACGTGGCTATTTGTATCTCCGGGAGCGCCCTGAACCCGGATGAGCGCGCCGCGGTTCTCCAGCGCCCAGCACACCCGGTCAGGGGCAAACGAGTACGGCCGGTACCGCTTGTAGCCATTCACCGTCGGTGTCGCGAACATCGCCATTGGCATCGAATGCTCAAGCAGGCCGGCCACAAAACGCCGACCCGTTGCCGACAGCCAGTCATCCTCGCTGGCGAACGCATTGGTCCCCTCCTGGCGTGAGATCAGCGACTCATGCAGGTGCCAGCCCGAGGAGAAGAAGTTCGGCAGCCCTGGCCTGCACATGAACGTCGCGAGCAGGCCTCGCCGCTGGCAGATCTGCTTGACCGCCGAGCGGAAGAGCACCACCGCGTCCGCTGCGGCGAGCCCTCCGATCGGGCTGAAGCTGAACTCCATCTGGCCAGGGCCCCACTCGTCTTCCATCGAGCGTGGAGGCAACCCGACCGCGGCCAGCCCATCGCGGATCGCTTCGAGAGTGTCGGCGACGCTGTCCAGCCGCACCTCGGACAAGTACTGGTAGCCGCGTTGCCAGATGCTGACTGGCGGTGCCGGCGGCGTGAACCCGGCGTTTGCCGGCGTCAGGTGATCGCTGTCCACCTTGACGATGTAGTACTCGACCTCGATGCCCGCCAGGTAGTCGTAACCGGCCTCGCCGAGCTCGCCCAGCATCCTGCGCATCAGCCCGCGGCCATCGAGAGGCATCGGCTGGCCGTTACTGAAGTACGTGTCACAGAGCATCCAGCCGGTGCGATCGGCCCATGGCAAGATGCGGAACGTGGCCGGATCAGGCACCAGCACGATGTCCGGGAACCCGGTGAACTCGTCAATGCCAAAGCCGCCGCCCGCGGCGAACGCCGGCACGAACACCTGATTTCCGCTGTCAAGGCTGTAAATGGCCCCCGAGAAGTCCAGGCCGTTCGTCATCGCCGCGATGGCGACGTCGGGGGACAGCGCCTTGCCGCGCGGCACGCCGTGCTGGTCGACGACGATCAACCGGACTGTCCGCAGCCCCAGAGTGCGGATCTGGTCGGCAAGCGCCTCGGCGGCGGCGGCCTGCTCCGCGGTGTACAGCCCGTAACGGGCGACGAACCCTGGCTGGCCCACGCCATCTACGTCGGCCGGGAAGCTGCTGGTCACTGCCTAACCTCCGATCAGGGGGTCCACCGCGGTGCTCGCTCATCTGCTCGAGCATGGCGGCGGTGAAGTTGGCGGGTTCTATGTCGGCGAGCGACAGGAATGTCTCGGTCCGCTGCACGCCGTTGATCTTGAAGATCTCAGTCAGTAGCAGCTCTCGCAGGTGCGCATGATCGCGGACCCGGAGCCGGACGAGCAGATCCAGGGCGCCCGTGACGACGCTCATTGCCTCAGCCTCCGGCAGGGCGCTGATCGCCTTGATGATCTCGCTCAAGTCCATGCCGGGCCCGGCGGTTACCGCGACGTACACCACGACCGGGTAGCCGAGCGCTGCCCAGTCGATGTCGACTCGGTATCCCCGGATAACACCGCTGCGCTCCAGCCGGGACAGCCGGTCGGCGACCGCCGGAGCCGACATCTCGATGGTGCGGGCGAGCGCGCGCTGCGACTGGCGTGCATCACTGGCGAGCGCGCGGAGCAACGCCAGGTCGAAGTCGTCGACCTCCGCCCTTTGCGCAGCGGGAGGTGAGACCTCGGTGAGCCTGGCGAGCGGAGCTGAGACTGAATCCATTTGCCAGGTGACCCGTCCTGGTACCTAGTGATATGAGCTATGCTGCTATCAACCGGGTTCCTACTGTAAAGCCAGGTGTGGGGGATTCTTACATTCGTAAGATTGGCTGTCAAGAGGTGAGCACGTAGATGACCACAGCCACGGAACGGCATGACTGGGATGCCGATGTCGCCACGCGCACCCAGACGCTGGGCGGCGGGGAGATTACCGCCATTCTTGCGCTGGCCGGCGCGACCGACGTGATCACGTTCTCCGGCGGGTTCCCTGACCCTGCGACCTTCCCGACCGGCATGCTGGCCGAGATCGCCGCGCGCCTCATCACTTCCGATCCCGGCGTGGCGCTGCAGTACTCGGCGACCGAGGGGATCGCGAGCGTCAGGGACTACGTGTCCGGGCGGCTGGCCTCGCACGAGGGCCGAACGCCCGACGCCGGTGAGCTGATGATCACCAGCGGGGGCATCGACTGCATGGAACTGGCGGCGAAGACCTACCTGAATCCTGGCGACCTCGTTGTCGTGGAGGCACCGACATACCTCGGCGCCATCATGGCCTTCCGCGGGTACGAGGCCGACGTGCGCGGCGTGCCAGTCGATGCCGAGGGGCTGCGAGTGGACGTGCTCGCCGACTACCTGACCGCAGGTTTGCGGCCGAAGATCCTCTACACGATCCCTGACTTCCAGAATCCGAGCGGGCTGTCGATGACCATCCAGCGCCGGCAGGAGCTCGTCGCGCTCGCACGGCGGTACGGCTTCCTGATTCTGGAGGACGTCGCATACCGGGAGCTCAGCTTTGAGCATGCGCCGCCGCCGAGCCTGTGGGCGCTTGCTCCGGACATGGTGCTGCAGGCCGGAACATTTTCCAAGATCTTCTGCCCAGGGTTCCGGCTGGGCTGGGCGGCCGGTCCAGCGGAGATCATCGCTCGGCTGGTCGTCGCCAAGCAGAACTCGGATCAGTGCTCTGGAGCGCTCGGCCAGCGGATGCTCGAGGAGTACGGCCGCAGCGGGCAGATGGAGCGGCAGGTGGTCTCGTCCCGCGCGCTCTATGCGCGGCGGGCCGCGCTGACCTGCCAGGCCCTGGCCAGGCACATGCCCGAGGGCACCACGTGGACGACGCCGCAAGGCGGCTTCTATGTCTGGCTGACCGCCCCGGACGGGGTCGATACCGTCGCCTTGTCTGCCGCGGCGCGTGCGCGGAAGGTGGCCTACGTGCCGGGACGGCCGTTCTATCCCGATGACGACGGGCAAGCGCAGATCAGGCTTTCTTACAGCAGGGTCGCCGATGAACTCATTGACGAGGGCATCCGCCGGATCGGTGTGGTGCTCAAAACCGCTCTGGAGGACAGATGACTAATGCCGTGAGCCCGGCGGGCGGTACGGAATCCATCGGCGACGCCGAGAGCCACTTCACCGCCGAGGCGCTTGGCGAGCCCGCAGGACCGGGACGGTACGTGAACGTGGACGCGCTGTCACCCGTGGAGTTCGTGCCGGGGCTCGGGTTCCGCCCGGTGCTCGGGCAGCGGGTGATGACGAACTTCGTCAGCTACGGGCCGGGGGCAGTGGCGCCCCGGCACGTGCACGAGGAGGAGCAGATCGTGATCGTCGTCGACGGCGAGCTGGTCTTCGACCTTGACGGGGACGTGCGCACGATGCGCAAAGGCGATGTAGCCGTGATCCCGGCGTGGGTGCCGCACAGCGCGTGGACAACGGACGAAAGCTATTGCGAGCAAATCGACGTGTTCTGCCCGCCGCGTCAGAGCTTGCTCAAGCTGGCCGAGTCGCACGCTGCGGCCGAGCATGGTGTTGATCGGGCGGACGTGGTCTAGGTGGACCTCGGGTTGGCCGGCCGCAGGGCTATCGTCACCGGCGGGTCGAAGGGGCTGGGCAAGGCGATCGCCGCCGAGCTGATAGCCGAGGGCGCGGCAGTGACGATCTGCTCCAGAAACTCCGCCGAGCTCGAGACGACCGCCGCCGAGCTCAGCAAGCTGGCGGCCCTGGCAGCCGCCGGGTCAGCCTCGATCGTCGCCATGGCGTGCGATGTGACCGAACCCGATCAGGTCGCGGCATTCACCGAGTTCGCCGTCGCGGCTATGGGCGGACTCGACATTCTCGTCAACAACGCCGGCGGAGCGCGGCCTGGCCGATTCGGCACACTGACCGATGACGACTGGCATGCCGACATCGACGTGAAACTGTTCTCCCAGATCCGCTGCACCAGGGCTGCGCTGCCGCACCTGCGTCGCAGCGACGCTCCGCGGGTTATCAATATCAATGCCGTGTACGGCCGTTACCCGGATCCCGCGTTCCTTGCGTCGTCGGTCAACCGGGCCTCCTGCCTGAGCTTGTCCAAGGCGCTGTCGATCGAACTTGGCCGCGAAGGAATCCTGGTAAACAGCGTGAACATCGGTCTTGTGGAGACGCCGCAATGGCAGAACATTCACCAGCGGCGCGCGCCTGAGATCCCCGCAGAAGAGTTCTTCGGTCAGCTCGCGGCTGCCGAGGTGCCGCTGGGCAGATTCGGCCAGCCCGATGAAGTCGCCGGCCTCGTCACCTTCCTGGCCAGTGGCCGGGCCAGCTACATCGCAGGCGCATCGATCGACGTGGCGGGCGGCATGGGAAAGTTCCTGTAGGGAAGCGGGATTCCATGTGCCGACTGCTTGGCTATTGCGCGCGCGATGAAACCGCCCTTGCTGACCTGATCGGTGACAACGCGCTCGGTCAACTTATCGCGCTCTCAGAACTGCATCGTGACGGCTGGGGTATGGCCTGGTACGAGGGCTCGGAGCCGGTGATCCGCAAGTCGCCACTACGGGCCGACGAGCCTGAGTTCGAAAAGCTGGCACGTCAGCCGCTCGGCGACCTGGGCCTCGTTCACCTACGATGGGCAACTCCGGGCTTGTCGGTCACGAACGAGAACACACATCCGTTCAGATACGGGCCCTATGTGTTTGCGCACAACGGGGCTGTTCACCCGCAACACAGGCTGGGCGAGATTCTGCCGCCTAGCTGGGAGGCTCAGGTCGGCGGCACCACCGAAAGCGAACGCTACCTGCTGCTGATCATGTCCCGGTTGCAGGAGAACGGCGGGGACGTGGTCGCCGCGACCGCGGATGCGGCGTCGGCCATCGAGCGCAGGTTCGCGCCGAACAGCCTTAACGCGATCCTGCTCGGGCCGCGGTACATGTACGGGATCAGCTGGCATGACCGGGCTAAGGTGCCGGAGGCCAAGCTGCGGGAGCGGGGATACGAAGACCGGCCTGATGAGATCGCCTGTTACTTCGACCTGGCTTACCTGGCCGGCCCCGACGCGGTGATCGTAGCGAGCTCCGGCTGGTCCCAGGCTGGCTGGACGCCGCTGCCCAACCGGCACGTGCTGGTCGTGGAGCGGACCACCCTGGACACGCAGGTGCGGTCGCTGGAACCCCAATGATCCCTCCGGGCTTGTTGTCGTCGGCCTTCAGGAGATTTGCCGGTGGGCTTGGTAGAACCTGCTGTACAGCCGTGCCCGCGTCAGCGGCCCCTACCGGGCTCGTCGAAGTCACAGCTCACAGGGACTTCAGGAAATCGATTAGTCCGGGGAAGTAGTGCCCGGGGTCGTCGAATTGCGCGAGGTGGCTGCCATCGGGACAGTGCAGGTAACGGCCCAGTGGCAGCTGTTCGGACATCCAGCGCATGTGCTCGGGATCCATGGTGTCGTGCGTGGCGCCAATAACGAGCGTCGGCACCTCGATGTCCTGGAGATCTCCCGAGCGGTCCCAGTCCTCCAGCGTGCCGCTGAGTCCGAGCTCGCTGGGCCCTTGCATCGGTACGTAGATCGCCGGGTTGATATGACCGATCGACCGCGTCACCGAATCCGGCCAGTCGCTCTGTGGCATCCGGCAGACGTGCAGGACGTAGTGGTGCTCCATGAGCAGCTTCTCGTAGCGCGGGTCGTCGGTCTGCCCCTCTGCCTCCAGCCCCTTGATCTCCGCCAGCACGTCCTGGTCCATGGCAGGCATGAGGACGTCCCTGGCGTAGGCGTTATAGAGCGGCGCGCTGGACATCATGTTCGAGATCACCAGCCCCTTGAGCCGCTGCTGGTGACGGACGGCGTACTCCAAGGCGAGCAGGCCGCCCCAGGATTGCCCGAGCAGCACGAAGTTACTGCGGTCGAGCCCGAGCGCCTGGCGGACCTGCTCGACCTCATCGACGAACCGTCCTAGCGTCCACAGCGACG
>DASWGE010000361.1:0-2480 GCA_036393895.1 Streptosporangiaceae bacterium
AGGCAGCCGCATCCGATGCAGGAGTCGAGGCCGTTCCGCAACGCGGTCAGCGCCTCGATCTGGTCGTCGAGCCGCGTGCGCCAGCCGCTGGACAGCCGGGACCAGTCGGCCCTCGTCGGCGTCCGCCCGGCCGGCAGCGACGCGAGCGCCGCCGCGACCTCGTCGAGGCTGAGCCCGATATTCCGCGCGGCCCTGATGAAAGCGAGGCGCCGCAACGTGCTCCGCTCGAACCGGCGCTGCCCGCCCGCGGTCCTGATGGCGGACACCAGCCCCAGCTTTTCGTAGTACCGCACGGCCGAATCCGCGAAACCGCTCCTGCGCGCGATCTCGCCGACCGTCAGCAAGTCAGTCGTATGCATCCAGCGTTCCACTTGACTTGAAGTTAACTTCAACTACCAGTATGACATGCATCCGACAGTGAGGAGACAGACATGCCTGTCGCCCTGATAACCGGAGCGTCCCGAGGACTCGGCCGCGCGGCCGTCCGCACGCTGGCCGACCGCGGCTGGTCACTGGTCGCGGACGCCAGGCGGGAAGACGATCTCGCGGAGGCCGTGCGCGGGTTCCCCGATGTCGTCGCCATCGCCGGCGACGTCACAAGCCCCGGCCACCGGGCCGACCTCGCGGCCGCGATCCGCCAACTCGGGCGCCTTGATGTGCTGGTCAACAACGCCAGCTCGCTCGGTCCCAGCCCGCTGCCGCCGCTGCGCCGCTACGAGCTTGGCGAGTTGCGCCGCGTGTACGAGACCAACGTGCTCGCGCCGCTGGCACTGATCCAACTGCTCGCCGGCCCGCTCGAGGCGGCAGGCGGCGCGATCATCAATGTCAGCTCCGACGCGGCCGTCGAGGCATACCCCGGTTGGGGCGGCTACGGCTCATCCAAGGCGGCACTTGACCAGCTCACGGCCGTGCTCGCTGCCGAGGAGACCGGCCTGCGCTGCTACGCGTTCGACCCGGGAGACATGCGGACGGACATGCACCAGCAGGCGTTCCCGGGCGAGGACATCTCAGACCGGCCCGAGCCGGAGAGAGTCGTGCCCGCACTACTCCGGCTGATCGACGAGCGGCCGCCAAGCGGCCGTTACCAGGCCGCCGACCTCACTGTCCGATCCCCGGAGACCGCTCAGTCCCCCGAAAACCCTCGATCCTCCGAAAAGGTGCAGCCATGAGGGTTGCAGCGAGCAGTCCAGCCGAGCAGCGCGGCCAGACCCGCGACAGCGTCCGGCTGCTGGTCGCCACCACCGACGGCCTGGCTCACGCCAGGTTCTCCGACCTGCCCCGCTTCCTAATCCCCGGCGACCTGCTCGTAGTAAACACATCGGGGACGCTAGCCGCGGCCGTCGACGGCCATCGCGGCGACGGCCGACCCGTGACCGTGCATTTCTCCACCCCCCTGGACGACGGGACCTGGGTTGCCGAACTGCGCGAAACCACCCAGGACCGTAGCCGGGTGACTGACGCTGAGCCGGGCGAGACCCTAACGCTGCCGGGTGGCGCGTCGATGACATTGCTCTTCCGGTACCCGGACCCCGCGGCGGACCGGCTCTGGGTCACGGCCATCACCGGGCTAGGCAATCCCGACGGCGTCGTCGAGGCGTTCCTCGCTGCACACGGCAGACCGATCAGGTACTCCTACGTCCCCGACGAGTGGCCGCTCTCGGCGTACCAGACCGTGTTCTCCCGCGACCCGGGCAGCGCGGAAATGCCGAGCGCTGGCCGGCCATTCACCGCCGAACTCGCGCTCGACCTCATCACCTCTGGCGTGGTCATCGCGCCGATCACCCTGCACGCAGGCGTCGCATCGCTCGAGGCCGGCGAGCAGCCGCTGCCAGAGCGGTTCTCGGTGCCCGAAAGCACGGCACGGCTGGTCAACCTGACCAGATCCGCGGGCCGCAGGGTGGCGGCCGTCGGCACCACAGTCACGCGCGCGCTGGAGAGCGCCGCCGCGGCCGACGGCACCGTCGTGGCCAGTCGTGGCTGGACCGACCTGGTGCTCGGAGCCGAGCACCGGGCGCGGGTTGTCAGCGGGCTGATCACTGGCTGGCACGACCCGGAGGCCTCGCACCTGGCGCTGCTTGAGGCCGTCGCCGGCCGGGCTCTCGTCAGGGCCGCCTACGCCGAAGCGGAGAAAGCCGGGGGCCCCGACTATCTCGGGCACGAGTTCGGCGACAGCTGCCTCCTGCTCCCGCCCATTCCATGATCTGGAAGGATCCGGGGTCACCGGTGACCCCGGATCCTTCCAGATAATTCACTTCGGCGGGCGACTGCTATCGGCTGAACTCCTGCCACGGCTAGACTAGAACACGTTCTACTTCCTTGGGGGGCAACTAACTTCCCGAGGGCCAAGCGGGCCGTCACCGCAGCGGAGGGCAGAGTGCACCTGACCTACACGCCGGAGCAGGAGAAGCTGCGCAGTGAGCTCCGCGAGTACTTCGCTGCCCTGATGACGCCCGAGCGCCGGGCCGCCCTGGCCAGGACCG
>DASWGE010000362.1:0-4877 GCA_036393895.1 Streptosporangiaceae bacterium
CAGGCACATGGTCGACGAGGTCATCGCGGACTATGCCGGGAAGGCGACCGCCGAGGGTTTCGCCGAGGAATGGGACCTGGACCAGCTGTTTACCGCGTTCCGGCGGCTCTATCCGGTTGGCCTGACCATCGAGCAGCTCGTAGAGTCAGAGGGCGGCGAGATGTCGTTCCTGACCGCCGAGAACATCACCGAGCGGATGCAGGCTGACGCCCAGGCCGCCTATGACCAGCGCGAGGAAGAGCTCACGCCCGAAGTGATGCGCGAGCTGGAGCGCCGGGTCGTGCTCTCGGTTCTTGACGCCAAGTGGCGTGAGCACCTGTACGAGATGGACTACCTGCAGTCAGGGATCCACATGCGCGGCCACGCGCAGCGCGATCCGCTGGTCGAGTACCAGCGCGAAGGCTATGAGTTGTTCACCGCGATGATGGACGCCATCAAGGAGGAGTCGGTCGGCAACCTGTTTAACCTGCAGGTCGAGGTCGCCGAGAGCCCGATCGTGGGCGAGGCGGGGCCGGACGGCGAATGGATCGGACCGGCCGTCAACGCGCTTGGCGGCCAGTTGCACGACGCCGTGCCGCTGCCCACGCTGGGCGCCGGGGTGGCCGGGCCGGGTGACCCTGAGGTGCCCGAGCTGCCGCCTGCGTTCAGCTCGCCGGGCCTCACGCAGCCGAATCGGCCGGGCCGCCTGAGCTACAGCGCGCCGAGCGACGATGCGTCAGGCAAGGCCGCCCAAGCGTCGGGCTCGGCCGACGAGGCCCAGTTCGCCAAGGTCGGCCGGAACGAGCCGTGCCCCTGCGGGTCGGGCAAGAAGTTCAAGCTCTGCCACGGGGACCCCCGCAAACGCTAACCGGCGTCTCCCGACACTGCCAACCGCACTCCGCACGGGTTGCAGTCACAAGCACGCCCGGTTTCGACCGGTATATGGTTACCTAATCCGTGCGAAGTGGTCGGCCGGACGCTACGCGGCCTCGATGGCGGTGCATACCCAAGTGTTGGCGGAGGCCAGATGCCGCCTATAGGCGCTGATGTCCGGTTGCCTGGCTGCTACCGCGCTCGAATTGCGCGGCAAGGGCCGCTCGAGGCGTACGGCTACGGCACGGGCCCGGGCACCGTAATCCACGATGACGGTCATCTCGACGACGCCTTGGATCGGCGAACTGATGAGGACGCGCCGGACGCGCGGCTGACGCGCCCCGCTGAACAGGGGGCCGAGTTCGCTGATCCGCTTTCTGGCTTGTTCTGTGGTCCAGGGTGCGAGCTGCCTGGAAGGGCGCGATCCTGCCAGCGTCTCGGCCAGAACCTGAGCGAACTGACTCGGCCACCGGCCAAAGACTGCTGGCTGAGCCCGGCCCGTCCGCCGCGCGAACCCGGTTTGCTCGTCGGCGCTGTCGTCGCTTTGAACGACGATGGCTACTTTGGCCGACCGGACGGCGGGCGTTTCGCCTTGCGCTGAGGCGACTGCCGTGGTCGCGTCATCGTAGGGCGGAGCAGCATCCGGAACGATGCGGGTCCGGATCGCCTGGGCGTCCGGTAAGGGCCTGTGGCGAGGGGCCCGCCGCCCAGCGGCCCGGCGCTCAGCGGCTCTGGGGCTGGCGCCGCTGTCGGTTCTGCGGCTCACGCCGCTGCCGGGACTGCGGCTGGAGGTGCTGCCGGGTCGGGGGCTGGAGGTGCTGCCGGGTCGGGGGCTGGAGCTGCTGCCTGGCCTGCGGCCGGCTACCGGGACCAGCGGCAGCGGGCTCGGGTTCTTCGACGAATCTGGCATGGCTGAGTTCTACCTGGCGCCAGTGACACTTTCGCCTTATGACTGGTCAGTGGCCGGGGGCGCGGCCGTTCCGGCAGCCAGCGCGGCGGCCACCCGCGAGCAGGAATGCCGGGCCAGCCGATGTCGTTCACATTGGATGGCTAAGAAGCCCGTACCTACAGGAGATCACCCGTGACTCTGCCGCCGCTCGTCGAACCGGCTGCCGACTTGACCGTCGATGAGGTTAAGCGTTACTCCCGGCATCTGATCATTCCGGACGTCGGGATGACAGGACAAAAGCGGCTGAAGAACGCGAAAGTGCTGTGCGTCGGCGCCGGCGGCCTTGGCTCACCAGCGCTGCTCTACCTGGCTGCGGCTGGCGTCGGCACGCTCGGGGTCATCGACTTCGACGTTGTGGACGAATCCAACCTGCAGCGGCAGATCATCCACGGCCAGTCGGACGTCGGCAGGCCGAAGGCCTTGTCCGCGCGGGACAGCATCAAGGAAGTGAACCCGTATGTCGACGTCGTGGTCCATCAGGAAGCCCTGACCAACGACAACGTCATGGAGATCTTCTCCGGATACGACCTGATCGTCGACGGAACCGACAACTTCGCGACCAGGTACATGGTCAACGACGCGTGCGTCCTGCTCGGCAAGCCGTACGTCTGGGGGTCGATTTACCGCTTCGACGGCCAGGCGAGCGTGTTCTGGGCCGAGTACGGCCCGTGCTACCGATGCCTGTATCCGGAGCCACCGCCGCCTGGCATGGTTCCGTCATGCGCTGAGGGTGGCGTGCTCGGCGTGCTGTGCGCCTCGATCGGGTCCATCCAGGTCAATGAGGCGATCAAGCTTCTTATCGGCATTGGCGAGCCGCTGGTCGGCCGGCTGATGGTCTACGACGCCCTGGAGATGAGCTACCGGAGCCTGAACATCAAGAAGGATCCTGACTGCCCGATCTGCGGCAAGAATCCGACCATCACCGAGCTCATCGACTACGACGCCTTCTGCGGCGTGGTATCCGCCGATGCGCAGGAGGCGGCAGCGGGTTCCACGATCACCGCCGCGGAGCTGAAGGAAATGCTCGACCGGAAGGATGACATCTTCCTGATCGACGTCAGGGAGCCGAACGAGTACGAGATCGTCTCCATCCCTGGTTCCGTGCTGATCCCTAAGGAGCAGTTCCTCAACGGATCGGCGCTTGAGCGATTGCCGCAGGACCGCCGGATCATCCTGCACTGCAAGTCCGGCGCCCGGAGCGCTGAGTGCCTGGCCGTGGTGAAGAACGCGGGTTTCTCCGACGCCGTGCATCTCGGCGGCGGTGTCCTCTCTTGGGTGAACACAGTAGATCCGTCTCTGCCTGTTTACTGACCTGGTGCACGGTTCGCGATCAAGCCGAACGCGGCGTTGTGGTAGGCACGCGCTTTTCATGGCCTTAACATCATCAGGTGGCTAGTCAGCCGGGGCCCCCGAACATGCGGCGCGCATCAGGCGCGCGCGATACCGCTGAACTGAGGCTGCGGCCTGCGCGGCGCGGACGCAGGTCGCTGGTCGTCATCATTCTCGCAATGATCGGCTTGTGCGGGCTCGCGGTAGCGGCGGTCGGTATCCGCGGCCAGCTCAAGCCGAGAACCTTCACCCCAGCGCAGCAGAAGCGGATCGCGGCCTGGGAGGTGGCCAAGCGCTGGCGGACGACCCCCAAGTCACAGATCTTCCCGCTCGTGATCAGGTACACCCTGCCGAGCGCAGCAGGGTCGAAGGGCGGCGGCCTCAAGCTGAGCGCCAAGCGGCTCGAGATCGCGCGGCAGGCCAGCTGCGTGAAGGCTGCTGGCGGCAGCCAACAGTTCATGTCGGTGCTGGGCGGTGATGGCTGTGCGGCGCTGCTGCGCTCGACGTATGCCGATGCCAGCAGCAGCCTGGTGCTGACAGCCGGAGTAGCGGTCTTGAAAGACCCGGCCAGCTCGATGGCAGCAGCCAAGTTCCTGACCGGCGGTGCCGCCGTGGGCCAGGGCGGAGTCGCTCGCCAGCTGGTACTGAGCCCCCTGCGGGTCAGCGGCACGCCAGCGGCCCTCTACGGTTACCCGCAGCGCCAGCTCTCGTGGGTCGTGGCGGCCGGGCCTTACCTTGTCATGGCGACAGTCGGCTACGCGGACGGCAGGCCACGGGTGCGCGTACCCAGTGACGCCTACGCTTACCAAGAAATGACGAGCCTAGCCAGGGGGGTCGCCGTCCGGATCGCTGCTCCGCTGGGAGTAACCCCGCCCGTCCCGCGCTGTCCAGGAGCACCCTCATGCTGACCCCTGGCCCAAGGCCCGCCACCCGTCGCGCAGCGACCAGCCCCCGCGACACAGGCCTGCCAGCATTGAGCGCGCGGTGGGGATTGCGTGCGGTATCAACTTTGGCTGCAATTGCGACCATGATTGCGCTACCGCTTGCCACGGCCGGTCCGGCTAGCGCTGATCAGGCCAGAGACACTCAGCGCTGGGTGCTTTCGGCGCTCGACGTCCCGGCTGCCTGGCGGCTGACGCACGGACGCGGCGTGGTCGTCGCGGTGATCGACAGCGGAGTCGATCCCTCCGTCTCGGATCTAACGGGGTCGGTACGAACCGGCCCTGACTACACAGGTGTCCGAACGCCGGCCAGCAACCCCAACTGGGGCGCCCACGGTACCTGGATGGCATCGCTGATCGCTGGTCACGGGCATGGCCGCGGCGCCAGGAACGGCATACTCGGCGTCGCGCCGCAAGCCAAGATCCTCTCGATCAGGGTTATAACCGACCGGACAGATCCCAGTTTTGGCGCCTATCACCACCAGCCAGAGTGGCGTGTTCAGAGAGAACTGGCCAAGGCGATCAGGTTCGCTGTCCGCCGCGGCGCCCAGGTGATCAGCATGTCGCTCGGCTACAGCGCGTGGAGCGTCGGAGTTCGGGCCGCGCTGCAGCTCGCGCTGAGCCACGGGGTCGTCGTGGTGGCTTCGTCAGGGAACGAGGGAACCAAGCATAATCCGTACTCGTTCCCAGCCGACTACCCGGGCGTGATCGGCGTGGCAGCGGTCACGCAGGCGGGCCAGCCCGCGTACTTCTCTAGCGAGAACCTGTCGGTTCAGGTCGCGGCGCCAGGAGTCAACGTGCCGGCC
>DASWGE010000363.1:0-7827 GCA_036393895.1 Streptosporangiaceae bacterium
CGGTTACATGCCCTTCACCCAGAGCCCCGGGCAGTGGCTTGGCCGGATGATCCTGCCCTGGATCGCAGTCGCGGCACCCAGGCGGGACTAACCGTCAGGCTGACACGCGCCGCCGTTCTTGATGCGCTCGGCGAGGACTACATCCAGAACCGCGCGAGCCAAGGGACTGACGCAGCGGCGCACCTTCTGGGTCCATGTTCTACGGCCGGCGATCACGCCGGTCGTAGCAAGCGTCAGCGCTGGCTTCGGCACCATGCTCGGGTCCGTGGCCATAGTGGGCCAGGTGTTCGCGCTAGGCGGGATCGGCAATCACTGCTGACCGCGGTAAAGTCCGGCGACCTGATGGTAATAATGGGAACGGCGCTGGTCGCAGTAGTCCTGATCAGCCTGGTCAATCTGATCACCGACATCAGCCAGGCCCTGCTCGACCCGCGGGTCAAGCTCACCTGAACGCCATAACTGCCACCGCCAAGAGTCACGGGCGCCCGGAGGCGGTCTGCGCGCCAACCCATCGTCGCGCCTCGCACTTTGGATCCGTTGCCGCCACTTCAACTACCGAATTGCTCCGTTTTGCGGCCCCGAACGGATCCAAGGTCGGCGGACCCGGTGCGGGCGAGGGCCCGGCCAGCGGAAACCGCGTGCCCTGGGCCCCATGTCATCCTGTGGACATGCGTCTTCATCGGGACCGGGACCGGCAGGCGCGCCTGCGCCAGTTCTATGATGGGCTGCCTTCGACCCAGCAAGGGGTGGTCGTCTCAGTCCTGCTGGCCTATGCCTCGGCGGCGGTGGCCGCGGACGGCGCGCTGGCAATCGTCGCAATCCGGGGAGCACGCCGCAGCTTGCAGCAGCGTAGGTCGGGCACCGTGACGACCGTACGGGACGGCATGGGGTCGGCGCTTGGCGGAGTCGTCGTCGTTGCCGCCTGCGAGTGGGCCATAGCGGAATGGCTTATCCGCGTCGTGGACACGGGACGAGCTCGGGCCTGGCTGGAACGGCAAGAGCGGTGGCTCGCGGCGCCCGCGGGGAATTGACATGCCTACTGAGCAAGACCGCATGTGGGTGGGGTCGATGCCAGACGCGTACGACCGGTTCCTCGCACCGGCCGTGTTCAAGCCCTTCGCCATGGACCTCGCCCGTCGCGTTGCCAGCCATCGCCCTCGCCGCGTGCTCGAGCTCGCTGCCGGGACGGGGGTGCTGACGCGGGAATTGGTCGCAGCCCTGCCGGCGGCTGAGGTGACCGCAACAGACTTCAACACTGCGATGGTCGCGTACGGAAAGCGCCGGGTGCCGGGAGCGCTATGGCAGCAGGCCGACGCGCAGCACTTGCCCTTCGACGACAATCAGTTCGATCTCCTCGTCTGCCAGTTCGGGGTCATGTTCTTCCCCGACAAGCCCGGTGCGTTTCGCGAGGCGCGGCGGGTCTTGAGGCCGGAGGGCAGACTGCTGTTCAGCACGTGGGACACGATCGACACGCACGGTTACGCCGCCGCGCTGGCTGCCGGAGTCGAGCACGCCTTCCCCGATAATCCGCCTACGTTCATGGCTGCCGTGCCGCACGGCTACTCCGACGTCGGCCAAATTGTTGCCGACCTGACAGCCGGCGGCCTGGAGCACCTATCGACCGAGTCGGTCACGCTGGACGGGCAAGCCGGTTCGGCGGCCGACATAGCTCTCGGCTTCTGCACCGGTACCCCGCTGCGCGTAGCCATCGAGAACCGCGATGATCTCGCGGCAAGCACGGCTCTCATCGGCGAGACGATGACAACCCTTCTGGGTGAGGGTCCTGTCACCTGCGAGATGACGGCGTACCTGTTTGAGGCGAAACCGCCAGCATGATCTTTCGGCCCGTCGGCGCCTCGGACCTCGCTCGGGTCACCCCGCTGCTGAGCGGCGACGCGGCCAGCGCGCTGACGGCCGACCAGTTCCGGCGCCGATTGCAGAACGGTGAGTACCGGGCTGAGTGGACGTGGATCGCGGAGGAGGCTGGCGAGGAAGACACCTCCAATCCTCCGGTTGCGGTGGCCATCTGGTGGGGCCGCCCACAGGATTCGCTGCCCTCGGCTCTCGACGGCCTGGTCGCCGCCGCGCAAGAGGGCTCCGCTGACCGGATCATGCTGGCCGCAGCACTGCTCACGGCCGCGCACCAGGCATACGCCCGGGCGGGCGCGGACCGGCCGCCGGACTACCACATCTTCCTGCCCGCCGACTGGCAGGACCGGCAGGACGCGATTGCCGAAGTCGGCTGGAGGCGGGAGGCAGCCCGGCAAGCCGGACTGACCGCAGTGCTCGAACGGCTCGGCTACGAATGGACGCCGGACGCCGGTCTGCCCAGCCGCACCGGGCGTCTGACGTTCCGCCAGGAAGCCGCGGATGCGGTCTTCGCCGGGCTGTTCAGCCGGGTGCTGCCGGGCACACTCGACGCGACATCCCGCCGGGCGGCCGAGTCGGCCGGCCCGCTAGCTCAGGCCCGCGAGGATGTCCGGTTTTATCGCGAGAAGATGCTCGGCCAACGGACCTGGTGGCGCGTTGCTCAGACGCCGACTGGCGAGATCGCGGGCTTCGGCATCCCGTCGCAGAACACGAATTATCCCGTCGTCGGCTACCTTGGCGTGCTGCCCGAGCATCGAGGCCGCGGATACGTTGGCGAGATTCTCGCCGAGATCACCCGGATCCTGGTCGCGGAGACGGGCGCCACCGCTATCCGGGCGGACACCGACCTTGAGAACCGGCCGATGGTGGCCGCCTTCGAGCGTGTCGGCTACCGGGTCCACGGCAGGCACCTGGTGCTGTCCGCCCCCTCGGCCGGCCGAGCACCCAGGTGAGATTCACGATCAGGCCGCGTCCTGCCTCGACCATCGTCGGCGCGGCGAGCCTGGACGCGGATGCGGTTGCCCGCAGGCCACATGTTTCTGGGATGATCGGCAAGCTCACCCGTCGCGTGTACATTCTGTCCGCCCCGCCGGCCTGAGGCGACCTGAGAGAAGGCGACGTGCCGTACCCCCCGATCGAACCCTACGAGACGGGCCTGCTCGACACCGGCGACGGCAACTCGATCTACTGGGAGACCTGCGGAAACCCTGACGGCGTGGCAGCCCTGATCGTGCACGGCGGTCCCGGCTCGGGCTGCACGACCGGGCAGCGGAAGTCGTTCGACCCAGAGCACTACCGGATCATCCTGTTCGACCAGCGCAACTGCGGCCGGAGCACACCCCACGCTAGTGACCCCGCTGCCGACATGAGCCTCAACACTACCGAGCATCTGATCGCCGACATGGAGTTGCTGCGCGAGCACCTCGGCGTCAACGCGTGGCTGCTGCGCGGCGGGTCGTGGGGCGTGAGCCTGTCGCTGGCCTACGCGGAGCGCCACCCGGAGCGCGTCTCCGGCATGATCCTGGTCAGCGTGACCTCGACGCGCCGGATGGAGCTGGACTGGCTCTACCGCGGCGCCGGGCGGTTCTTCCCTGCGGCATGGGCCAGGTTCCGCGACTTCGTCGGCGCCGATGAGTACCGGCTGCCGACAGACTCCGAGCCGCCGATCGAAAACCTGCTAGTGCGGTACTCCCGGCTGATGGAGAGCCCCGATCCTGACGTCCGCGCTCGAGCCGCGACGGAGTGGCTCGCCTGGGAGGACGCGGTCATCTCCATGGAGGTCAACGGCACCCCAGGTCATTACAGCGCTAAGCCGGACGACGCGAAGCTCGCTTTCGTGCGGATCTGCGCGCACTACTTCGCGCACCTCGGCTTCCTTGAGGACGGCGTTCTCATCCGCGAGGCGGCCAAGCTGGCCGGGATTCCTGGCGTGCTCATCCACGGGCGCAACGACATCGGCGGACCGGTGATCACGGCGTGGGAGCTAGCCCTGGCCTGGCCGGGCGCCGAACTCATCGTGATCGATGATTCCGGGCACACCGGCAGCGCGGCGATGCAAGAGGCGCTGGACGCGGCCGGTAACCGGATGTTCGCGGCCGTGGTCACATCGCTGCCGCGCGGCTCGTCTTAGAACCAAAGATCAGGCCGCATAACAAGGCCCAGCCCCAACCGCCGGAAGGACGGTTAATCATGCGCAGCAGTAAGGACTACGCCAGGCCCGCTATTTCGGCCTGACTGAGCACGGCCGCAGCCTTCCACGAGCGTCGGCGTTGTCGCAATCCGATTTGCAGGCAGCTGCGGTCGGCGCTGGTCGGCTGAGTCAAGATGTAGCGCGAACCGCAGAAGCGATATATCTTGAATCTCGTGACCAGAAGCGAAGGAGCGAGTCGCGATGTCCACACCACTTCGTAATGACGAGCAGGGCCTGAGCCGGCGCGAGGAGCTCACAGTCTCCACCGCCGCGATGGCCGACGTGCCCTGGGCCGTCGCGGGAGCAGCCGGAGTGGTCGTGACCGGCGCCGACCTCCTGCTGCACCTCATGGGCGGCCACGTTGGCCTGACTAGCTCGCTATCCGCGGGAACCGTCGCGCTGTTCACGGTGGCAGGTGGCAGCGTAGTAGTACGGCGGCGCGCGAGCCGCGCGGCGCGGTGGGCGCGCACCCACCCGTGGCGGTTCGCAGTGCTGCCCGGTGCCGCGACTGCAGTAATCGTGTTCGTGCTCTCCGTCATAGCCAGCAGCGGGCCCCTCGGCGGAGCCTTCACGGCCCTGTGGCACGGCGCGATCGCCTTCGGCCTGACCGGCGGGGTCGGCGCCATCGCGGGGAGCGGCAGGGGCGCCACGAAGCGCAGCGCCGGCTATTAGCAGGCGGCCGCTCGGCTGCCCAACCCCCCAGTCGCCGCGCGGTCGCGGCAACCCCCGGCCGCTGAGCGGCGCGGCAACCGGTAGCCGAGCGGCCCGCCGCAGTCCCCCTGATCGTGGCCGATACCCAGATCGTGGACAATCGACCATGATCACGACTACTTGAATGGCCACAGGCACGAGCCTGGGGTGCCGAACTAGCCGTAGTGCTCGGGCCGGATCAGCAGCTCGAAGCTTCGGCCGTCGGTCAGCGCGGCAAAGCTGCCAGCAGGCCGGAACCCGAGACTGTGTACCACGCGCAGAGCCCGCTCGTTAAAGGAAGCGACCGTCATCCGGAACGCGGCCGGGGCGAACTCGCGGCGCCCGAACTCCAGTCCGATCGCAATGGCCGCCCGGCCCAGTCCTTTCCCGGTCAGGTCAGGCCGCAGGCCGCCGCCGGTGTCCATCGCCGAGTCGTCGTAGGCGCCGCCAGGAACCCGGCCGTCTGCTCCGAACGATCTGAAGCCGATGAGCTCGTCGCCGTCGGTCAGGGCGTAGAAGCCGCTCTCCGGACTGGCAATGAATGCAACGCTGGCGCCCGTCATGTCGTAGCAGTCGTAGGGCGCGGGGTATCGCCACGTAGCTATCTCGGCCGCGTAGGCCGCCGTCATCGGTGTGAGCCGCACGCCGGCAGCATAGTGGAGGCCGGCGGCGGCGGTCGGCCAGCCGAGTCCCTGGCTCGCCCAGTCGTGCGGCCAGCCGGTCAGTCGATCAGATGTTCAGTCGGTTCCTCGGTCAGTCGGACCGATCGGATCGCCCGCAGGCTCAGCACGACGGTCGTGCTCACCGCGGTCCAGGCGGCGGCGAAACCGAGCATCCGTCCTGGCCCGACGACGGCCGCCACCGGGCCTATCACGACGAAGCCAGCCGAACCGAGTGCGTACGAGCCGGTGAGCGCGAACGCGGTCACTCGCGCCAGCATCTCCTGAGGCACTCGCCTTTGCAGCACGGTCGTCCAGTAGGTGCTAAACACGGCGGAGCCGACGCCGGCCACACACGCCCCGGCCGCGACCGCGTAGACCGGCAGGTGCAGGAACAACATCAGGCACGGAATGCCGTATCCGTAGCTGCCGACGACGGAAACTATCAACGGGCGGCGTGGTCGCCGCCCGACCAGGAGCAGGCCGGTCAGCATCGAGCCGAGCGCCATCGCGGCCATCACCGTGCCCCAGGCTCGGGCGCCGCCCAGGTACTCCCGCGCCAGGATCGGGCCGAGCAGCAGATAGGGCGCCCAGGTCAGGAGGTTGAACAGGGCGAACTGAACAGTGATCACCCACAACCAGGTCTGGGTCCGGAACTGATGCCAGCCCTCCGCCAGGTCGCGCCAGGGCGAGTGCGCGGCGGGGCGGATCGCAGGGACCCTGACCAGGGTCAGCGAGATGAGGCTGGCGCAGAAGGTCGCGGCGTCCACGGCGATCACGATGGCGGGCTGGGTGAGGCCGATCAACACTCCAGCAAGCGCTGGCCCTACAACCTTGGTCGCAGCCTCGGCAACACCCACCAGGGCATCGGCGTCGGCGAGCTTGTCCGGCGGCGTGATCGCGGGCATCAGGCCGCCCAGAGCCGGGGTGAAGAAGGCCTCGCCGGTACCGACCACGGCGGTCAGCGCGGCGATCAGCCAGATGGGCGGCCTGGCGACGAGCAAGGTCGCGGCCAGGACTCCTTGCGCGGCTAGCCGCGCGCCGTCGGCAGCCAGCAGCACCTTGCGCCTGCCAATCCGGTCCGCGAGAACCCCGCCGCCCAGCATGAACAGCACCTGCGGAATGACGCCGGCCGCGAACACATAACCGAGGTCGACAGCGCTCCCGCCTTCGCTCAGAACGGCAAACGTGAGCGCGACCGATGACATCGCCGATCCGAGCAGCGAGGTCGCGTATCCGGCGTAGAACCTCCTGAAGCGCTGCTCGCGAAGCACCGCCAGGCGGGCCGCACGTCGCGACCTGACCCCCGCTTCCAGCCCGGAATATTTACCGCGGAACAATTTACTGCGCCTTTTTAAGCGATTCAGAATTGCTGTTCAGCACGACTTTCAGACTGGCAGGCAATAGTGATCAAAGGCAAGAAGTTTCTTTAGATTCAACCGGACTCAACCGCAACTGCCTGCGGTGACGCAGCGTTGTCGCAGTAAATGCAAAACAGGTGGCGGGTTATGATTGCAGTTGCGCAGTCAATTTCGCCGGCGGCATTTACTGCGTCAGGACGAATCATGCGGCGGAGGTGGTTAGCGTGGGCGCGATGCACGCGGCGCCGGCCGCCGGGGTCCCGCCGCATATCGCGCCGGTTGAGTACGCGGTCGCCGTGGACCGCTACCTGGCCGCAGCGAGACTGGGCCACGCGTCGCGCCGGATCTACAAGATCTCGCTGACTAGCTGGTGCTGGCCGCTGGTTGGCCAGCGGCCACCGGTCGGTAGGTTCCGCCGCGGCGCTGTGCCGCCCGTTGTCCCGCTGGCGCTGCTTGACGATGCTGCCGCCGGGCCGAGGCTCGCCGCCGCGGTGGCCGACCGAGCCGCCCTGACCGACGCCCGCACCGTCAACCGTGAGTTGTCTGCCTTGCGCAGTGCGGTCAACTGGTGGCAGGACCAGGAGTGGATCAGCAGCGATCCGACCGCGGGCCTGCGGCATGTGTACCGCGACGTCGCGGCGCTGCCCCCGCTGACCGGCGAGCAGCTGGCCGCGCTCTGGCGTAGCGATGCCCGGCTCCGGGAGCACGCGTTCTGGCGTCTGCTTTACGACTCAGGCGCTCAGGTAACCGCCGTTCTCGCGCTCGACGCGGCTGACGTCGACCTGGACCGCAACCGGGCGAAGGCAGCCGCCACACCGCTGATCGAGTGGAGTGCGGAGACCTCCGATTTGCTGGGCTGGCTGCTGGCTGGCCGCAGGCACGGACCTGTGTTCCTGACCGGCCGCCGCGCGCCCGCGCAGGCCGCAGCGCACGACGTCTGCCCGCTAACGGGCCGGGCGCGAATGTCCTACCGGCGCGCGGCCGAGATCTTCACCGCGCACACGGCCGCCCTTGATCCGGCTGGGCGCGGCTGGACGCTGCATCAGCTGCGGCCCGG
>DASWGE010000364.1:0-3977 GCA_036393895.1 Streptosporangiaceae bacterium
AGGGCCAGGTTGTGGGTGATGAACAGCATGGCCAGGTGGCGTTCGCGCTGGAGCCTGCGAAGCTCTTCGACGATGACCGCCTGCACGGACACGTCGAGCGCAGAGGTTACCTCGTCGCAGATCAGCAGGTCGGGCTCGACGACGAGGGCCCGCGCGATCGCGACGCGCTGCCGTTCGCCGCCGGACAGCTGGTCCGGGTAACGGGACAGGAAGTCGCGGCCCAGTGAGACGTCCTCGAGCGCCCGGGCGGCCCGCTCGGACCGCTCCCTGAAGGGCAGGCCCAGCAACTCTTCCAGCGGCTGCGCGACGATCTGGCCGACGGTCTTCCTGGGGTTGAGCGAGGTGTACGGGTTCTGGAAGATGTACTGGATTCGCCGCACCGCGTCCCTGGGCCGGTCTCGCAGCCGCGGAGAGAGCCGTGCGCCCTGGAAGGTGATCTCTCCGGTCCAGTTGCCGTGCAGGCCGACGATGCAACGGGCAACCGTGGTCTTGCCCGAGCCGGACTCGCCCACCAGCGCGACGCACGAGTCCGGCGGCACGTCGAGGTCGACGCCGGACAATACCGGTGTGCGGCCGTAGCGGGCCGAGATGGCCCGCAATGACAGAGCCGGGGAGCGGCCGTCGTCGCCTGGACTGACTGCCGCGGTGCGGGCGTCGGCCGCCGACCGGACGTCGGCCGCGCGGATGCACCGTACCTCGCGGCTGTCGATCAGGACCGGCTCCGGTGCCTGGCTGCGGCACTCGTCGATCGCGAAGGAGCATCGCGGCGCGAACGAGCAGCCCCGGCCGCGGCGTCCGGGCCGCGGCGGCTGGCCCTCGATTCCGGCCAGTGTCTCTGCGCGGCCTGGCGACGGCACGGCGGCCAGCAGGCCGCGGGTGTAGGGATGAACCGGCTCGCCGAACACCTTCGCGGTCGGGCCGATCTCGACGATTCGCCCGGCATACATGACCGCGACCTCGGCGACCAGCCCGCCGACTACGGCGAGATCATGGCTCACGTACAGCGCGGCCACCCCGTACGAGCGGCACAGGCTCCTGACGGTGTCCAGGACGTGACGCTGGGTTGTGACATCGAGCCCCGTGGTGGGCTCGTCGAGCACGATCAGCGATGGCCGGCAGCAGAACGCCATGGCCAGGCCGACGCGCTGCTGCTGACCGCCGGACAGCTGATGCGGGTAGCGGCGGAGCATCTCAGGGGCCGCGTCCAGCCGGGCCTCCCGCATGACCTGAAGAACCCGCTCGGCCGGGTCATCGACCGCTCCGGGGTGGACGCGCAGCGCCTCCCTGAGCTGCGTTCCCACCCTCAGCGCGGGGTTGAGCGCCGCAGCGGGATCCTGGGGGACGTAGGCGACCCGGGCGCCGCGCGCGGCGCGCAGGTCGCCGCGGCTCAGCGTGAGGAGGTCGACGCCGTCAAGCCTGACCTCGCCGGAGCTGATGCGCAGCCCGCGGCGGGTGTGACCGAGCAGGGCGAGCGCCACGGTTGTCTTGCCCGACCCGGATTCGCCAACAAGGCCGAGCACCTGGCCGGCCGGCACGGCGAAGCTGATGTCGCCGACGACATCGGGGCCGGACTTTCCGACCCGGATCTCCAGGTCTCTTACTTCAAGCCTCACCACGCCAGCGGGCTGGGCCAGCGGGGTGGCCGAAGCGGCGGCGTCGGCCGGCTTGGACTCCGCTGTCACGTTGTCCGTCCCAGGCCAAGGTCGTCAGTCAGGACCGCCTCCTCGGGCAGGCGGTCCACGCCCAGCGTCACCCGCGCCACCGCGTCGGTGAACGTGTTGGTGCCGATGGTCAGCAGGGCGATCAGCGCGGCCGGGACGATCACTGCCCACGGGTTGAGCTCCAGGCCGATCCGGTTCTCGTTGATCATCAGGCCCCAGTTGGCTGCTGGCGGCTGCTGGCCGAACCCGAGGAACGACAGGCCGGACATGATGACGATCGAGTAGGTGAGCCGCAGCCCGGCCTCCACCATCAGGGGGCTGATCAGGTTCGGCAGAATTTCCCTGGCCATGACTTTGGAAGGCCGCATGCGCTGGAGTTCGACAACCTTGACGAAGTCCCGCTCGGTGACGTCCAGGGTCGCTGACCGGATGACCCGGGCGACCTGCGGGGCATGAGATAGCCCGACGGCGAGCACGATCAGCCACAGCTTGGGGCCGATGACGCTGACCAGCAGCAGCGCGAAGACCAGCTGCGGGAACGCCAGGATCACGTCAACGGTGCGCATGATGAGCCCGTCGGCGCGGCCGCGACGGTAGGCCGCGGAAACTCCCGCGGCCGTACCGACGATGATCCCGAACGCGGTCGCCGCGGCTGCCATGATCAGGAGTACCCAGCCTCCGTTGAGCACCCGGGCGAGCACGTCCCGGCCAAGAAAGTCGCTGCCGAGCGGGAAGTGACCGGAGGGCTTGGCGAAGGCGAACGTCACCAGGGCGGTGGGCGAGCCGGGGGAGAGCAGCGGGCCGATGATCGCGAGGAGCACCACCAGAGATGCCAGGCAGAGCCCCACCGCGCCTCGGGGAGTCCGCACCGCGGTGACCAGGACCGTCAGCCACGGGTGGCGGGCAGTTCGGCTCTCTCGCGTCTGTGCGGTCGGCGACTTTCCTGGCGCTGCGACGGCCATGGCTACCTCGCGATCCTGCGGCGCGGAGTGGCGAGCAGCGCGATCACGTCGGTCACGATGTTCATGACGACGTAGAACGCGGCGAGCACCAGGACGATGAACTGGATCACCGGGATGTCACGGTTCTGGACGGCGAAGACGAGTCCCTGGCCGATGCCCGGGAAGTTGAACACGAACTCGACCACGACGACGCCGCCGGCCAGGTAGAGGAAGTTCAGCCCGATCACCTGGATGGTTGGGGCGATCGCGTTCGGCAGCGCGTGAGCCAGCACGATCTGCCACTCTGGAACGCCCTTCAGTCTCGCCATCTCCACATAGTCGGACTCCAGCGCCTCGATCATGGCGGCGCGCATCATCCGGAAGATATACGGGACGATCACGATCACCAGCGTCGCGACCGGGAGGATCAGCAGCTTCGGCTGGCTCCAGGCGTAAGTTCCGGGCGGCAGCAGCGACACCGCGGGAAGCAGATGCGCGACCACGGTCGCCAGCAAGATGATCAGAGCTATCGCGACGACAAACTCAGGAAGTGCCGTCACCGCCAGGGCGGCCACCGAGGTGACGTGGTCAAACCAGGAATCCTTGCGCAGCGCAGCCACCGCGCCGAGGGCGACTCCGGCGATGGCGCCGATCAGGCCGGTCACGAAGACGAGCACGGCGGAATTGACTAGGCGAGGCTGGACCAGGGCCCACAGCGACTGGCCGTTGGCCAGCGACGTGCCCAGCCTGCCGGTGAAGAGCCCGGACAGCCAGAGCCAGTACTGCTCGAAGATGCCGCGGTCTAGGTGCAGCTGCCGTTCCAGCGCGTGCAGCCTGACGGGATTCGCCGACCGGCCCAGCACGGCATACGCGGCGTTGCCCGGCAGGACCTGAGTAGCCAGGAAGACGACCACGGACACGACGAGGAGTGTCAGCACTCCCGCTGCCAGTCGGCGAGCGACAAGCTCGGCGATGGGATGAGCCTCCAACCGCCGCGCGGCGGGCGGCTTAGCCGGAGCGGCGGCTACCGCCACGGCGGACTCACGCCGTGCGCGGTCGGCCGTGATGGTGTGCGGGCCTGCATCACGTCTGTGGCCCCTTTCCGCAGTCGGCCACTTTCCGGCGAGATTAGCGCGCATTTCCTGGTACTTCCAGAGTTGGCGCGGTGTCCGCTTATCGGGATATGACGCTGCCGCCAGTGCCGTCGCCGAACAGCACGGTTTCGCCCGGTGGTCGGAGATCATCGCGTCAGAGTCGGATCCGTGTGGCGACGCACCATTGCCCGGACGGACGATGCCCGAACGCTCGCGCTGAGTTCTCCGACGCCAGCCGGGCTGCTTCTGTGATCGTGAACCTGCGCGCTGGATCTTGGCGA
>DASWGE010000365.1:0-4468 GCA_036393895.1 Streptosporangiaceae bacterium
AGAAAGGCCTGCCCGAATGGATCGGATCGAGTGCCAGTGGTGCAAGGCTCAGAACGAGCCCGAGCGGACCAGTTGCAGCACCTGCGGTGCGCCACTCGACAAGAGAAACCTCGTCTCGGACTCCGGCTGGAGCGAGGCACCCCGCCTGCGCGACATGACGGAGTTCCGGTTCTCGAACTCGACCTGCCAGGTGGAGGGCGAGATAGTGCCCGTGGCTGAGCTGGCGCTGGCTCCCGGCGACGCGGTGTTCTTCGAGCACCACGTGCTGCTGTGGAAAGAGCCGGCGGTGCCGATGGCGGCGATGAATACCGGCGGCGGCATGAAGCGCACGCTCGGCGGCATGCCGCACATCCTGAGCATCGCCCAGGGACCAGGCCGGATCGCGTTCTCGCGCGACGCGGCTGGCGAGCTCGTCGTGCTGCCGCTGCACCCCGGCATGGAACTCGACGTCAGGGAGCACGCGTTCCTGATCGGGACGCACTCGCTGAACTACTCATTCGTCCGCATCAAGGGCCTGGCCAACCTGCTACATGGCGGCAGCGGGATGTACATGGACCGGTTCATCACCCAGAATTACCCCGGCCTGCTGCTGCTGCACGGCTACGGCAACGTGTTCCAGAAGACGCTGCAGGCGGGCGAGAAGATCCTGATCGAGCCGGGCGGCTTCCTGTACAAAGACTCGTCGGTCGAGATGAACACGGTGCAGATGGACATCAAGACCGGCCTGATGCGGCGCGGCATGTACCTGGCCGAGATGACTGGCCCGGGCCGGGTCGGCATCCAGTCCATGTACGTCCACCACGGTTCTGAGTAGGGATCGCCATGTCCATGCCAGGCTCGACCACCTACACCTGCCCGTACTGCCGGATGACCAACAGCGATGACGGGACTCCGACCTGCCCGCGATGCGGCGCACCGATCGACATCAGCCTCCGGATATCCAACTCGGGATGGTGCAAGCAGCCGCCGATCCGCGATATGGCCAGGATCAGGTTCGGCCGCTCCACCTGCCAGATCAGCGGAACCTATGTGCCGGTCGCCGAGACGGAGCTGCACGACGACGACTGGGTCTACTTCTCCCACCACGTCCTGCTGCACGCCGAGCCGCGGGTCAGGCTCGAGGCAATGCGGATGAAGGGCGGCTGGAACCGGGTCATGGCCGGCCTGCCGCTGATCATGATGAGGGCGCAGGGCCCGGGCTTCGTGGCCTTCAGCGCCGACCATCCGGGCGAGATCCTGGCGCTACCGCTCCAGCCGAACCAGGCAGTTGACGTGGTAGAACATCAGTTCCTTGTCGCGACAGGGAACGTCGGCTACCAATGGGACAAGTCGAACATCTGGTTCACTACCCGCAGCGGTGATGACACGGAATGGCATTACCCGGTCGGCAAGTTTATCGACAGGTTCATGGCCCAGGGCACGCCAGGACTACTTCTGCTACACGCGCCTGGCAACTCCTTCGTGCGCGACCTGGGCCCCGGCGAGCGGATCCTCGTCCAGCCCAGCGGGCTGATCTGGAAGGACCCGTCGGTGCAGATGTTCCTGCACTTCGAGTACCCGCGCGGCAACTACTGGTTCAGCTCGGCCCGCTGGCAAGCGAAGTCGATCTGGCTGACGCTCCAGGGACCTGGCCGGATCGCGATCAAGTCAGTGTTCGAGCGGCCTGAGCTGACCGGGAACATCGTCAGGAACTCCGGGGCGACGACTCAGTTCTGGTAGGGACGCTGCGTGTCGGCCTGCGCGACGGCCCGAGTAGACGCAGTCGGCCAGTGACAGCCCGCTGACGTATGACCGCGAGCAGAGCCCGACAGCGCTGCGGCCGGCCGCATACAGGCCAGGGATGCTGGTGCCGTCCGCGCGCCGTACCTGGCCCGTATCCTCGGCCACCACCAGCCCGCCGAGGGTCAACATCGGCGCGGGATAGGCGAGGCGTGGCCGCACCGACAAGTCGATCAGGGAGAACGGCGGGCGGCCGAGCACGGTAACTACGTCAGCGGGCTTCCCGGCCGGATCGGGTTCTCCGGCCGCCGCGGCCGAATTGTGCGCGGCGAGCGTCGCCGCCAGGCCGGCGGGGTCGACACCTGCCCGGGCCGCGACCTTGGCTACCGTCGTCCCGCGGACCCGCGCCGTGGTCAGCAGGTAGGCCGCCTGAAGCAGCTGGAACCACTGCAAACCGCCCCTAAGCTGGCGCCGCGCTCTCGCCACCACGTTCTGGTCGACGAGCAGCCACGCGCGGCGGTCATGCCTGCGCACCATCGCCTCGCCGATGGCGGCTCCGTACAGCGATTCATCGCAGACGCGCTGCCCGGAAAGGTCGACCAGGAGGCCACCGAGAAGTGCAGCGGGCGGCGTGATGAACCGCCAGCACGACACGCGGTCGAGGAATCTGGTGACTCCGCCTGCCGCGACGCCGAGCCGCATGCCGCTGCCGTCGTCGGCGACGGTCCCCAGGGGCAGCCCGCCGCGGTAAGCGGGAGCGTGCTCGCGGACTTGCGCCCGGTTCGCCACGAATCCCCCCGCCGCGATGATGACGCCGTTCCTGGCGCGGACGCGCAGCGGCTTAGCGTACCGGCGCTCCAGGAACGCGACCGGCTTGTGCATCCGCTTGCCCAGGCCTCCCGCGTACAGGAATGGCTTCTTGCCGAGTTTGTGCAGCACGCGGTGGGCGAGCCTGGACCAGGCCGGGGCGCCGCGCATGCTCAGGCACTCCACGCCTGTAACCTGGCCCGCCTCGCCAGTCACGATGCGCTCGGCCCGCGTCTGCGTGATTACCACGACGCCTGCCGACCCGACGGCCGCGGCAAGCCGGGCGAAGAGCACGCGCCCCGAGGTACCCCTGCCTACCGGCCGGTGCCCGCGCGGTGCCGGGGCCGCGATGTGCGCGAACGATCGCTCGCTGCCTGAGTAGTACAGGTAGTGCCGGTTGCCAGGATAGGAAGTCTTGTCTGGGCTCAGGCTGCCGTGGAACGGCACTCCCTTGGAGGACAGCCAGGCCATCATCTCGGCGCTGCCTGCGCAGAAGTCATGGAGGGTAGCCGGAGTGACCGCGTCGCCGACCTCCACTTCCAGATAGGAGAACATGGCCTCTGGCGTATCCTGCACGCCGGCCTGCAGTTGCTGGATGGTCCCGCCGCCTGCGTAGACGATCCCTCCGGACAGGGCGGTCGCACCCCCGCCGGAGAACCTGTCGAGCACGATGACCTGGGCTCCGGCCCCGGCCGCCTCGAGCGCGGCGCAGACGCCCGCGGCGCCGAAACCGACCACTACGACGTCGGCCTCAAGATCCCATGCTTGCGGCACTGACGCCTCCTCCTGGGCTGCCGAGGCCGGTCATCGGGACTGACCGAACTGTAACGTGTTCTACCACGCAGCAGCAGCCGTAAGGGATGCGAACGCAGATGCCGCAAGGAGGTCAGGGCGGGATCATCCCGAAGGAGGTCAGGGCGGGATCATCACCGCCCGCCGGTGCGGGGCCTTGCCGCACCGCGCCCAGCCGGCGGCGATCTCGGCGAGGGGCAGCCGCTCCCGGTCAACCAAGAGCCTGCCGACGGCGGCATGGCCGAGGATCTCGGTGAGCGCTGCCGCCCGCTGCTCGGGACGCACCGTCTTGTTGGCGTAGCCGAGCACGGACAGCGTCCCGCTGCGCAGCGTGGCCGAGGACAGGCTCGCCTCCTGGCCTGCCGATGACCCCAGATTGACCAGCCGGCCCCCTGGTGACATGACGCGGAGGGCGGCCTGGGCCGGCACGCCCCAGACCGGGTCGAGGACCAGGTCGAGCCGGCCTGCGCACGCCTCGGCCAGACGGCTTGCGATCACCGCCGGATCGTCCCCGGTCAAGTCAGCGATGGCATCCGCCCCGAGGTCAGCGGCGCGTTGCCTGCCCAGCGCATCGCGGCACGCGCCGATAACCCGGCCGGCCCCGTGCAGCCGCGCTACCTGAATGCCCGCCTGCCCGACCGTCCCGCTGGCCCCGAGCACCAGCACGTGCTCACCCGGCCGCATGCCGCCGCGCCAGGTCAGTGCCATCCAGGCGGCGATCGCCGACAAGCCGAGCGCGGCGACGAGGTCATCGCTGACTGTCTCGGTCAGCGGCACGACGCCATTCTCGTCAACGACGCACAGCTCAGCCAGGGTGCCGTCGCCCGGCGACAGGCCTGCGCTGCCGCTGAACCAGACCCGCTGGCCTGGCGTGAGGGTGTCGGCCTGCTCAACGACGCCGACACCCTGCGTGCCAGGCACATAGGGCAATGTTGGAGCGCCGAAGTAGGAGGTGCCGGAGGCGAGGAGCAGGTCCAGTGGGCTGACCGGGGCCGCGGATACCCGGATTAGGGCCTGGCCGGCGGCGCGGCGCGGCACCGGGTGCCGCCCGTACTCCGGCGGCTGGCCGTGGCCGTGCAGGACGGCCGCCCGCATCGTCCTTGATCCGCCGCCACGCTGTCCGCTGCCCTGTCCGGCGCCGGCCTCGGCC
>DASWGE010000366.1:0-34267 GCA_036393895.1 Streptosporangiaceae bacterium
CCGGGAACGGAGCACGAAGAGGAAGAACGGCGCGCCAATCGCCGCCGTGATGACCCCGATCGGGACTTCGGTGTCCGGCTGCACCGTCCTGGCGGCGATGTCGGCCAGCACGAGGAACGCCGCGCCCCCGATCATCGAGACCGGCACGATGATCCGGTAGCTTGCCCCGGCGGTGAGCCGGGCAAGATGCGGGACGATGATCCCAACGAAGCCGATGAGCCCGCTCACGGAGACGGCCGCCGCCACGCCGAGGGTAGCGGCGATGACGACGATCAGCCGCAGCCTCGGCACGTTCAGCCCGAGCGCGCCGGCCTCGGTCTCTCCCACTCGGAGCACGTCGAGCAGCCGGCGGTGCGCGAGCAGGGTCAATCCGGAGATGAGCACGTAAGGAACGATCAGCCAGGCTTGGCTCCAGGTCGCGTTGGACAGGCCGCCGAGAATCCATGCGTAGACCGACTGGAGCGTCTGTGTGTGGGCCTGCTGTAGGTAGGTCTGGGCGGCGGTGAGCAGGGCCGCGACCGCGATTCCGGCCAGCAGGATCGAGGCCGTGCCCGCGGCGCCGCGCGGCGCGGCATCCTCGCCGTGCCTGCCAGCGCGGGCGCCGAGCGAGTACGTAAAGGCGACGGCCGCGACGCCGCCGCCGAATGCGGCGACCGGAAGCAGATTAAGACTGCCGCCGCTGATGATTACCGCGGTGGCCCCCAGGCCGGCGCCCGCCGCGACTCCGAGCAGGTAGGGGTCGGCCAGCGGGTTGCGAAACACGCCCTGGTAGGCGGCACCGCCGCCGGCCAGCATTGACCCCACCAGTGCGCCGAGAAGGACCCTGGGCAGCCTGATCTGCCAGATGATGGCCCCGTCGATGGGCGGTACCGAGACCGCCGGATGCCAGGGCAGATGCGCTGCCAGGGTCTCGGCGATGATGCCGAGCGGCACCGAGACCGGGCCGATCGACACTCCGGCGAGGAGCGCGATGGCAAGGATGGCCGTCGCGGCGATGACCGCGCGGGCGGGCCCACGGGGGGCCGGGGAGCGCCCAGCCGGGCCCGCGCGCCCGGCCTGGCTGCCCCGGATGGCCTGGTCGGCGCGGTCGCCCACCGTGTCGTTCGGGACCCGGGCGGGCGAGCTTGGCAATCCTGACCTCACCGGCCGCCCCGGATGGCGGCGAGCACGGCGCGGAGCAGGTCGACCACCCGTGGTCCCCAGCGCGACGCGATGTCGTCGTTGAGCATGATGATGTGCTTGGACTTCACCGCGGCCATCCGGTTCCAACCAGGGCGGCCAGCGACGGTCGATCCGCTCTGGTGACAGCAGATCGTGTCCGCCAGGATGATGTAGCTCGGATTCGCCTTCACGATGAACTCGGCGGACAGCTGCGGGTAACCGCCGGCCGCCGAGGCGCCCTTCGCTGAGTCGGCGATGCTCTTCATGCCGAGCATGCCGAGCAGCCGGCCGATGAAGGTGTCCGACGTGACCGAGTAGTAGGTCTGGTCAAGTTCGTAGTAATAGGTCAGCGGCTTGCTGCGGTGCGGTACCGCGGCGATGATCTTCCTGATCTGGCCGCGTAGCGTCGACACTTCCGTGCTGGCCTGATGCTGGTGGCCGGTCGCCTGGCCGAGCTGAGAGAACTCAGCGTAGACGCCCGCGAGGTTCGCTGGTGCTGGCAGTTCGAGCACCGGGATGCCGAACGTGGCGAGCCGTTTGGTCAGTGTCGCCCCGTTACTTGAGTCATTGGAGACGACCACCAGGTCAGGCCGTTCCGCCGCAATCGCCTCGACATTCGGGCTGAAGTAAGAGAGCTTAGTGCGCGGTGCCTGCGCCGGGTAATTGGAGTTGCTGTCGACGGCCTTGACCTGGGCGCCCGCGCCGATCGCGTAGAGCATCTCGGTCGCCGAGGGGGAAAGGGAAACGATCGCGGTCGGCCGCCTGGCCACGTGCACCGTGCCGTTGGCCGCGGTCACGCTGACCGGAAACGAGCGGCTGGCCGATGCGTGACCTGAGGAGCCCGAGCCCGTGGGTGTCTTCGTGGCGGTGCTGCTGCAGGCGGCCGCCATGAAGCCGGCCGCGAGCGCGACGGCGATGAGCCGGCGCGCCTGAACTTGAGTAATCACTCATCCTCCGGTTGTCGTGGAGGACGAAGTGCGTCCGTTGCGACTCCCCGGAGGGATCGGAACGAGCCGCCCTTCCTCCGAGGACAGGCCGTCGACACTGGCCAGGCGTCCGGGCTCGTCCTCCGGCCGGAGGCATCACCGTTGCGGGACAGCGCCGGATTCACACCGGCTTCGCTGTGCTCAGCATCATCCCGCGGAATCCGCGGGACAGGCGAAGCTTACTTCACAGGCGGGCACCAGGCCATGAGCGCTCGCATGGGCGCGCCGGGCGGCCGGGCCTGAGGCGGCGACCGGCGCGGGACCCTTATTACACAGAACCGCAGGTTCGGGCATACGCTGTCATAGGAGGTCGCGACCGCGAGCTACGAAGCGGCCGCGCTGCTGGCCGCCCACGTCGCCTGGCCCGAAGGAGCGCTGCCATGCCGGACGCCAAGATCGACCGCGAGCTCATGATCCCCGACGGCGGGTTCTGGCCGGCTCCCGAGGTGCCGCAGCCGAACATCTACCCGATGGAGTGGCGGGTCGAGACGGAGAAGCTCGCCGCGATCTACCAGAAGTCCAAGCTGATGGCCTGGAACCCGGCAGACCTGCCCTGGGACAAGCTGCGCGCCGAGGACTTCAGCACCGAGCAGCGGCTGGGGATCATGTACTGGTTCTCCGTGCTGGCCAACTTCGATGCTTCCGGTCCCGCCGTGTTCGCCAGAGCGACGATCAGGGCCTTCGAGCAGCACGAGGAAGATCCGGTCCGCAAGTGCTTCTTCTCGATCACCAGGGACGAGATGAACCACGAGGAGTGCTGCCAGCGGGCGATCGCCGCGCTGTGGCCGGGCGGCCCGCTGAACTGGCTCCCTTCGACCGACCTCGAGCGCGCCGCGCACAACAACATCGGCTGGCTTTACCACAACGGTGGCCGGTACTGGAACGGTTACACCAAAGCCGTCGGCCGGTACTCTCTGCCGGTTCTGTTTACCAGTTTCATGATGGGCGAGATGGCGGCGTCGACGCTGTTCCGCGGCATGGCGTCGGGCACCCGGCATCCGCTGTTCGCCGAGATGTTCCAGCGGATCGGGCGAGATGAGTCCAGGCACCTCCAGATCTGCATGACCATACTGGAGAACGAATGGCCGGGCCTCACCGACGACGTGCGGGTCACCATCACCAGGCAGTTGCGGGCCGGGTTCATCTTCCTGTCGATGATCCTCTGGGAACCGCCAGAAGGGTTCTGGGACCTCCCGCCGTACTTCCTGAACAATCACCGCGTACTCATGGACCACGCCAGGCAGGCGGGCCTTGGCGTGCTGTCCTACGCCGAGCAGGCGGAGAACTGGCGCAGCGCGATCGCGAAGATCCGGGTCATCGTGCAGCGCTGGGGGATCGACTTCCCGGCGATGCCGGAACTAGACATCGAGGGCGTGGATGTCTCGGCGGACATCAGCGCTGAGGACATCATCCCGGTCTTCTGACAGCCGGTCAGGTGAGCACGGGCGGTCAGGTGAGCACGGGCGGTCAGGGCGAGCGCCACGGCGGCGGATTGCCAGCAGCCACTGTGGATGATGGCGGTGGAAAACGCGGCATCCTGTGGACAACATGGCCTTGTCCAGTGGACATCCTGTGGACGGCTAAAGAATCTTGAAAATAGTCGCCAGACCCTCTTGTGCTCCGGGCCGCGGCGGCTGTACAACTTCTCTACCAGCGAAAACGGGTATCACTCGGAGACAACTTCGGGAGTCCTGGGGGAAACTCCGGGAAGCCTGGAGGAAGCTCAGGGAGCCCTCGGAACGCTCCGTGGTACGGAGGCAACTTCGGGCCAGCAGGAGAACTCTGAGGACCTCGGGGGCAACCCTGAGGAACCAAGGAGTAGTTCCGGGTGGGCTGGGAGACCGGTCTTACCGGGCTTCCGGCAGGTGTCCTGGACCGGTGGTAGGACGTGCAGGGTGTGGCTCGCCGATTGCCCCGGCAGCCAGCTCGCCGGGGCAATCGGCGGGGTATCCCTGTTACGGCCAGGCGAGGCCCCTGCATCTCATACATGCGGGGGCCTCGTCTTTTTTGGCGTGCCGCCGGTCAATACGCTGTTGTACGTGTGGCAGGCAGTGACACGTTAATCGGACGCCCAGCCAGATCGTCTTCACCGGCGCATTTGCCAGGCGGACAGTTAACGACCCCGAACCAGCCGGGCAGCCCACTGGTTGCGGGATGATCACGCGGGTGCGGTACACCGCGTGATCATCGAGGGGTTGCTGGGGTCTTCGGCGTCTCGGCGGAGAGGCGGGTCCTGCCTTTGTGCCGGAGCCCAGAATGAATGCGCCAGGTAACGGCGCGACATCGGCAGGCGATAACGAGGTAGACGCAGGCGACGTGAGTACCCCCGAGCTCACGTCGCCTGGTCCTTTGCGCATTCGGTTGGCTCTGGCCTGACCGCCTGCCCGCCGGTCAGCCGGACAGCACCGCGACCAGCAGAACTGTCGCCGTGCTGAGCTCGATCAGGGCGCCGAACACGTCGCCAGTCATTCCGCCAAGCTGGCGGCATGCGGTCCGCCGCAGCACGGCTGCGACCGCGAGACCCGAAACCGCCGAGGCCAGCCCCCGCGCGGCTAGGGGCAGGCCGCCCGCCGCCGCACCCGCAGCGCCGACGATACCGAACAGCACCACGGCGGCGGCCCAGCGAGCACCGCGCCTCGTCGTGCCCGCGACCAGCGCGCCGAACCCGCCAGGCCGGGCGGCAGGCGCGCCGGATGCCAGGACAACGGCCACCCTGCCGGTGATCACCGCGGTGAATAGCGCGGCCGCGCTCAGCCATCCGGGCTGCAGCGACGCGAGCGAGGTCACCTGGACGAGCAGCGTCAGCGCGAGTGCCGCGACGCCCATCGGGCCCGTGTCCGAGCGGCGCATGATGTCAAGCGCCTCCTGAGCGGGCCGGCGGCTGCCGAGGCCGTCGGCGGTGTCCGCCAGGCCATCCAGGTGCAGACCGCCCGTGAGCAGCGCGAGCGCCGCGATCGCCAGCGTGGCACCGAGGAGCCTGCGCGGCACAGAGTCGCCGCCAGCCTCGACGGCCAGCATGATGCCCGCGGCCGGGGCGGCGAGCATCACGCCGACCGCCGGCAGCCACATCGTGATCCTTATAGCGGCGTCCGGGCCAATCGTCCGCGGGCCGCCGGCCGGGATAACGGTGAACATGCTCACGGCTGCTCGCCAGGAGTGCCGCGAGCGCGAGGGCGCCGTCCGTCTCATCGAAGCCGGAGGGGAATGCCGGCCGTGCACATCCACACCTCATCGCACGCGTCGGCGATGCGGTTGTTCAGCCAGCCGAGTTCGTCCCTGAACCGCCGTCCTGACGCCGTCGCCGGCACGATCCCGCAGCCGACCTCGTTGCTGACGGCAACCGCAGGCCGGCTGGTCTGCTGCCAGGCAGCGACGAGCAGGTCCGCGCGTCCAGCGAGTCGGACATCGGCGTCAGGATCGCCCGACCACAGGCCGCAATCATCCATGATCCGTGCCAGCCAGGTCGCCAGACAGTCAACCAGCACGGGCGCCGCCTGCTCCCGGCTGGCAAGTACCCCGGCCACATCAAGCGTCTCGAGCGTGCGCCAGCCGGGCGGGCGCCGGGCCTGGTGCTCGCGGACCCGCTCATCCCACTCCGGGTCTCCGGTTCCGGCCAGCTGGCCGGTCGCGACGTAGTCCACTGCCCTGGCATCGGCCAGCATCGACTCCGCGGCAGCCGACTTCCCCGACCGGGCGCCGCCGAGCACAAGGACGCGACGGCCTGGCCGGTCCGGCGTCGCACCGGCGCGGGGCCCGACTCCACTGGCCGGCAGTCCTGGCGACGGCCGCGTCGGTGCCAGGACCGCCGGGTCGTGGCCGCTGACGGACCAGATGTGGCGCCGCTCCGCGTCAGCTGTCACCCTGGCATTCACGCCCTCCTGATTGGCGCACGTCAGCACGAGCCACGCGTCCTCGAGGTCGTCGGCCAGGTAGCCGCGCCTGCGCGCGGTGATCAAGCCGCGCGCGGCCAGGTCAGCCAGCACGTCAGTGAGTTCGGGGGCGACAACCAGTACCCGGGCGCCGGCTCCCAGCAGCATGCCGACAGCCAGCGCGGCAGCGGTGCCGCCGCCGACTACGACCACGAGCCGGCCAGACAGGCGCACGGGGATCCATGATCCTGGTGAGTCTGCGTCGGTGTCCGCTTTCATTCCTTGGCGCCAGAGACCCCGGCACTATCGAAGGTGGCGACGTCACGAAGCAGTCGGGCAGCGGATTGCACGATCGGCACGGCAAGAGCGGCCCCGGACCCCTCGCCGAGCCTCATGTTCAACGCGAGCAGCGGTTCAAGCCCGAGCGCGGTCAGGGCGACCCGGGCGCCAGGCTCAGTCGACAGGTGACCAGCCACCATGCAGCCCGTGGCGTCAGGTGCCAGCGCCGCGGCGGCCAGCGCCGCCGAGCAGGCGATCACCCCGTCAAGAACAACGGGAATCCGCTGTGCCGCTGCGCCGAGCACGAAGCCGGCGAGCGCCGCGTGCTCGAGCCCGCCGACGGCCGCGAGCACGCCGACCGGGTCGGCCGGATCGAGCCGGTGCAAGGCCAGGGCGCGGCCGACCACCTCGACCTTGCGCTCCCAGGTCTCGTCGTCGATCCCGGTGCCGCGGCCGGTGACCTCGCGGTGGTCAGCGCCGGTGAACGCGGACACCAGGGCAGCCGCCGCGGTCGTGTTCGCGATGCCCATGTCGCCGGTCACCAAGCAGCGGTTGCCGGCGGCGACGAGGTCTGACGCCGTTTGAATGCCCACCTCGATCGCGCGCTCGGCCTCGGCCCTGGTCATGGCCGGCCCGGTGGTCATGTCGGCAGTGCCCGGCCGCACCTTGCGCGAGATCAGCCCGGGAACTGCCGGCAGGTCGGCGGCGACGCCTACATCGACCACGTATACCTCGGCACCCACCTGAGCGGCCAGGCTGTTGACCACCGCTCCGCCGGCCAGGAAGTTCGCCACCATCTGGGCTGTCACCTCTTGCGGCCAGGGTGTGACGCCTCGAGCGTGCACGCCATGGTCTCCGGCGAAGACGGCGATCGCCACGGGCCGGGGAAGCGGCGGCGGGCACTGCCCAGCCAGACCGGCCAGCCGGACCGAGAGATCCTCGAGCATGCCGAGCGACCCGCTCGGCTTGGTCAGGCGTTCCTGTCGCTCTCGCGCATCGGCGAGCGCTGTCGCGTCCGGCGGGCCGATGGCCGCGATTGTCTCGGTGATCATGGTGGCCTCGCCAGCGAGGCGGTCATCTGCGGGCGGGCGATCGGGCCCGGATGGCATCGGCATTCTGCTGGCCTTCCTCGGAGTTACCACGCTCCGACGCTGAAGGACGACGGCTGCAGTTCCTGACTTCCTGGCCTGCTCAGCCTGCCGCGCCAGCACGCCTAGCGCTGGCTGGGGCCCGGATACAGTGGCGGGACCGCGCCGGAGTCGCACCGGCTTCCTGCACGTCCGTCGCGGGACGCACCGAGTAGATCATCGCCGCGGCACCCGCGTCAAACGCCTGGCGGCCGCTACCAGTCGGCCTGCGACGCCCGCTCATGCGGGCGTGCGCGCAGGCCAGGCCCGCTGCCGCGACACGGCGCGGCCGGAGGGTGGCCAGAGGTTACGTGCCTAGGCGGTTCCGGGTAGCGTTCCGGCTATGAGTGAATCCGCGATTGCGAGGAGCGGCGAGGCCGCCCCGACGCGTGCAGCCCCGTTCGGGCGATTGCTGACCGCGATGGTTACCCCGATGACGAGTGACGGCTCGGTCGACTACGCCGGGGCAGCGCGGCTCGCCGATTACCTGGTGACCCAGATGCGCAACGACGGCTTGGTGCTCAGCGGCACGACCGGCGAGTCGCCGACCACGTCAGACGGCGAGAAGGATCGGCTGCTGCGGGCGGTGGTCGAGGCCGTCGGCGGCCGTGCCACCATCGTCGCCGGCGTCGGCACCAACGACACGGCGCATACGTGCGAATTGGCGAGGCAGGCCGAGCGGGCCGGGGCCGACGGCCTGCTTGTCGTCACGCCGTACTACAACAAACCGCCGCAGCACGGCCTGGTCGCGCATTTCACCGCAGTTGCCGACGTGACTGGCTTGCCGGTCATGCTGTACGACATCCCAGGCAGGACCGGCGTGCCGATCGCGACCGCGTCGCTGCTGCAGCTCGCGCAGCACCCGCAGATCGTCGCCGTCAAGGACGCCAAGGGCGACATGACCGCGGGGTCGATCGTGATGACCGCGACCGACCTTGCGTTCTACAGCGGCGACGACCTGATGAACCTGCCGTGGCTGTCGGTCGGGGCGTCCGGGTTCGTCAGCGTGGTGGGCCACGTCGTCGGCGATCGGCTGGCTGAGATGACCGAGGCCTACCTGTACGGGGACGTGGACGCGGCGCTGCGGCACCACCGCGAGCTGATGCCGGTCTACACCGGCATCATGACCCGCACCCAGGGAGTCATCGCCACGAAGGCGGCGCTAGCCCTGCTCGGCCTGCCAGGCGGGCCTGTCCGGATGCCGCTCGCGGACGCGACCCCGGCCGAGGTCGAGAAGCTGCGCACCGACCTGGTCGCTGGCGGTGTCAAGCTCAAGTGAGTCATCCGCACCCTGAGCTCGGGCCGCCGCCGCCGCTGGCCGACGGCGGGCTGAGGATCGTCGCGCTCGGCGGTCTCGGCGAGGTCGGCCGCAACATGACGGTGTTCGAGTACGGCGGCCGCCTGCTGCTGGTCGACTGCGGCGTGCTTTTCCCCGATCCCGACACCCCGGGCATCGACCTGATCCTGCCCGACTTCACCGCGATCGACGACCGGCTCAGCGACGTCGAAGCCCTGGTGCTCACCCACGCCCACGAAGATCACATCGGCGCGGTTCCCTACCTGCTGCGGCGCCGCCCCGACATCCCGCTGGTCGGGTCGCGGCTGACGCTGGCGCTGGTTAGCAGCAAGCTCACCGAGCACCGGATCGTACCGCGGACCATCGAGGTCGACGCTGGCGGAAGCGGTTCGTTCGGCCCCTTCGCGGTTGAATTCTTCGCTGTCAATCACTCGATTCCCGATGCGCTGGCCGTCGCTATCAAGACCGGGGCAGGCGTGGTCCTGCACACCGGTGACTTCAAGATGGACCAGCTCCCGCTGGACGGCCGGCTGACCGACCTGGGTGGTTTCGCCCGGCTCGGCGCCGACGGCGTCGACCTGCTGATGTCGGACTCCACCAACGCGGAGGTACCCGGCATCGTCGTCAGCGAGCGGGAGATCGCGCCGGTGCTGTCGGAGGTGTTCAGCTCGGCCGGCCAGCGCATCATCGTCTCGTGCTTCGCCAGCCACGTGCACCGCGTCCAGCAGGTAATGGACGCCGCTGCCGCGCACGGCAGGAAGGTCGCGCTGGTCGGCAGGTCGATGGTGCGCAACATGGGGGTGGCCAGGGAACTCGGCTACCTGCAAATCCCGTTGGTACCCGGCGGCCTGATCGTGGACATGAAGGACGCCGAGGAACTGCCACCCGACCAGATCGTGCTGATCTCGACGGGTTCGCAGGGTGAGCCGATGTCCGCGCTGTCCAGGATGGCCGGGCGGGACCACCCGATCAGGGTCGCCAGGGGCGACACCGTGATCCTCGCGTCCTCGCTCGTGCCCGGCAACGAGACCGCGGTGTCGCGGGTGATCAATGACCTGACCAGGCTCGGGGCCCGGGTCGTGCATAAGGGCAACGCGCTGGTGCACGTTTCAGGGCACGCGCCGGCCGGCGAGCTGCTCTACGTGCTCAACATGGTCAGGCCAGGCAACTTCATGCCGGTCCACGGCGAGTGGCGGCACCTGAAGGCGCATGCCGATCTCGCGGCGCTGACCGGCGTGCCGCCCGAGAACATCGTCCTCGCTGAGGATGGCATTGTCGTCGACTTGGTCGGCGGCAAGGCGTCGGTCACCGGGAAGGTGCCCTGCGGGTATGTCTTCGTCGACGGGCTCTCGGTCGGCGAGGTCACCGAGTCCTCGCTGAAGGACCGGCTGATCCTGGGCGAGGAGGGCTTCATCTCGGTAGTCGTGGTGGTGGACTCCACCAACGGCAAGCTAGTCGCCGGGCCCGAGATTCACGCCCGCGGCTCGGGCATCGACGACGCGGGCTTCAGCGAGGTGCGGCCGCTGCTTGAGGAGGCGCTCGCCAGCGCGGCGGCGGACGGGATCAGCGACGTGCACCAGCTCGGCCAGCTCATGCGCCGCACCCTCGGCCGGTGGGTGAACAACAACTACCGGCGCAGGCCCATGATCATCCCGGTCGTCGTCGAAGTCTGAGCTCGGGCCGATATCCGGTCGCCACAAGCCCGCTCGCTCGGTGATGATGCCGGCTATGAGCGAACATGACGCAGCGGCGGAGGAGGGCGGGTCTGGCTCCGGGAGCTCCGGGAGCTCCAGGCAGGCGCTGCGCCGGGTCATCAGCGCCGCAGGCGGCTCCGAGCTGCTCGAGATGCTGGCCGATGAACTGTCCGGTGCCGACCTGACCACGCTCCTGCTCGAGGTATTCCGCCGCCGGGCGGAGCGGATAAGCCCGGCCGACGTCATGCGGCGCTACCGCACCGACCGGTTCGTCGCACCGAGCCAGGTGAACGCGCCCGCGCTGCGCCGGGCAGAGGCCGTGATGCTCGGCGCGCTACCGCCCGGCTTCGAAGTGCTCACCCTGGCCCCGGTGCTGCCGCTTGGCGCCCACACCGCCGCGGCTGGCGTGGACCCGCGCAACATCCTCGCAACGGTCAGGGGCAGCGAAGTCGCCGCCGATCCGACCAACGGCCTGGCCCTTGAGGCGGCGGTGCGAAGGGCCGACGTGCAGCGAAGGGCTGCGCGCTCGGCCGAGCCGGTCAGGCTCGCAGCCAGCCAGCGGGTGACGCGCGCGCAGCTCTTCACCGGCCCGGTGAGCTTCGCCCACTTCCAGCTGCTCGGGGTGGTGACGGCCGGGCGGGATACCGGAGGCCATGAGTTCGAGACGCGGCACCTGGCCGAGCAGATCAGGTTCGCGGCCGCCGGGCTCAGCGCGCTCGGGCTCGACGAGGTCACAATCGCGGTGACCTGCCTGGACGAGCCTGCACGTCAGGTTCTGGCGGCAGTCACGACGCAATTCGCCGGGTTGCCCGGCATCGACATCACCGAGGCACCCGAACGCGAGAGCGGCCGGGCCTATTACCGCGACCTGTGCTTCAAGGTGTACGCCCGTTCTAGCCAAGGCAGGCCGGACCTGCTCGAGCTTGGCGACGGCGGCTTCGTCGACTGGACAGCGCAGTTTCTCGGCAACCGCAAGGAGCGGCTGCTCATCAGCGGCTACGGTCTGGACCGGCTGGCCCTGGTCATGGGCTCCTGAGCCAGATCCCTTTCTCGATGCCGGCGATAACGCCGAACCGAATGTTCGCGGCACTTAGTATTGCTGTCGCATTTGTGAGCTGACTGGGGCAGGCTAACTGGCGGCGCAGCCGGGATCGCCAGATCAGGTGGCCAGCGCCCACGGCGGGAAGGCAGGATCCGCGATGCATTCGCGACGGGGTTTCATCGCCGGAGCCGCGGGCGTCGGCCTCGCCGCGCCGTCGGTCCGGTCGCAGCTCGTCGCTGCTGGTGCCAGGCAGCACCCGCCGATGCTGATACAGCAGGTGGCCCAGCAGTCGCCGGCGCAGCAGACCCAAGCCCTGACGCCGTGGTTCGCTGGCCTTTCCGGTCGACTCTCGGCCCGCTGCAACATAGTCTGCCTGGGCGACTCCGTGACCGAGGGCGTGCACGCGCTCGGGCCACCGTCGACTGGCTTCCAGAACCGCTGGCTGGCCAGGCTCTCGGACGCGCTCCGGGCACGCTACCCGACGGAGGGCCTGACCGGCGGCGGCCGAGGCTTCATCGGGGCCGCGAGCACCGGCGAGCTGACGTTCAGCTGGCCAACCACGATCGCTGGCAGTCCTGCGACGGCGTCAACCAGCGGCCCGAAGGTGAAGTTCGTCCAGCTGGGAGCCACGGGTCAGTCGATCACCTTCAGCCTGACTGGCGATTCGGCCGACATCATGTGGACGCAGGCGAGCTTCGGCGGCACATTCTCCTGGGCCGTGGACACGGGCACGGCCACGAACGTGCCCACCAACGGCAGCGGCACGATCGACGGGAAGCTCACGCACATTCCGCTGGGGCCGGCTGGGCCGCACACGCTCGGACTGTCCTGGGTGTCAGGCAAGTCGAACATCGACGGGGTCATCGAGTACAACGGGGACTACTCGCGCGGCATCAGCGTCCATGACGCTGGTCACTACGGCTGGCAGTCCTCAAACTGGATGTCCGCGCTGGGCAGCGGTGCGCCGTCCGGCCCGGCAGGCGGCATCGCGGCGCTCTCCCCGGCAGCTGTCATCATCAGCCTCGGGTCGAACGATCAGTACAGCGCGGTGCCTCCGGGCACCTTCCAGTCGCGGCTGCAGGCGATCATCGCGGCCATCCAAGCCAGGCTCGCCACTCCTTATCCGTCCTTCGTCCTCTGCATGTTTCCGGCCCGAGCCGGCCAGAGCGGCTATACATACCCCTGGAGCCAGTACGTGGCCGCCGCCTACAACGTTGCCGCCGCGGATACTTCCGGTCCAGGCGGCACCTCGGTCGTCACGGTGATGGACTTCACGCTCGTGACCACGATGCCAGGCGCCGACGGGGACAGCTACGGCTTCTGGCAGCCAGGAGACTTGGTCCACCCTTCCAACAAGGGGCACCAGATGATCGCGGACTGCCTGACCGCGTTCTTGTCGCAGAGCTGAGCGCGGCGCCAGCCCGCGCGGCACGAGCGAGGCCTCGTGCCCGCTTAGCCGGCCGAGGGCTCGCGGAGCTTGAAGCGCTGCAGCTTGCCGGTGTTGGTGCGCGGCAACGACGGCAGGAACTCGATGGCCCGCGGGTACTTGTAGGGGGCGATCTTCCGTTTCACCAGGTCCTGCAGCTCAGTGACCAGCCCGGGGCCGCCCGCCAGGCCGTCCGCCAGCACCACGAACGCCGTGACGATCTGCCCACGCGTCTCGTCGGGCAGGCCGACGACTCCGCACTCGGCCACGCGCGGATGAGCCAGCAGCACCTCCTCGACCTCCGGGCCGGCGATGTTATATCCGGCCGACACGATCATGTCGTCGGAGCGCGCCTGGTACCAGAAGTAGCCGTCGGCATCGCGGATGTAGGTGTCGCCGGTGAAGTTCCAGCCGCCGCTGACATAGGTGCGCTGCCGGTCATCGGCCAGGTACCGGCAGCCCGTCGGTCCCTTGACAGCCAGCCGGCCAGGCTCGCCGTCGGGCACCGGCTGCCCGTCCGCGCCGAGTATCAGGGCGCGGTAGCCGGGGACCGGCAGTCCGGTTGAGCCCGGCCTGATCTGATCGTCCGCGGCCGAGATGAAGATGTGCAGCAGTTCGGTGCTCCCGATCCCGTCGATGATCTTGACGCCGGTCGCGTCGTAGAACGCGTGCCATACCGAGGCCGGCAGTGTCTCGCCCGCCGAGACCGGGCGTCGAAGGCCACGCAGCTGGCCGGCCTTGCCCGCGGCCAGCATGGCGCGGTACGCGGTTGGCGCCGTCGACACGACGGTGACGTCGCGGGCGGCGATGTGGTCGGCGAGCTCGGCCGGCGTGGCCCGCTCGATCAGCAGCGTCGAGGCACCGGCCCGGATCGGGAAGATCAGCATCGCGCCGAGGCCGAACGTGAAGGCCAGCGGCGGCGTGCCCGTGAAGACATCATCCGGCGTGGGCTTGAGTACGTGCGCCGAGAAGGTGTCAGCGACGGCCAGCACGTCCCTGTGAAAGTGCATCGCGGCCTTGGGCCGGCCCGTCGTGCCCGAGGTGAACGCGATCAGCGCCACGTCGTCGGCCGCCGTCTGGACAGGGGTGAAGCCGCGAGTCTTGCGGCTGGCAAGCTCGTTGAGATTGCCGGGCGCGCCAGCCTCGGCTCCTCCGGCCGGGGCGCTCGGCGCAGTCGGGCGGTAGCTGACGAGGCGCAGCCCGGGCACTTCGGCCGCGGTGAGCTCGTCGGTGAATCTGTCGTCGCACAGCGCCAGCTTCACCTGGGCAATGTCGCAGATCGTGGTCAGCTCCGCCGACCGCAGCAGCGGCATTGTCGCGACCACGACGCCTCCGGCGAGCATGACACCGAACCAGCACGCCACCAGCCACGGGTTGTTCGGCCCGCGGAGGAGCACCCGGTTGCCGGGCACCAGGCCCAAATCGTCCGTGAGCACGGATGCGATCTGCCCTGCAGTCCTGGCGAGGTCGCCGTAGCTCCAGACCTGCTCACCAGGATCTTGCGGCAGCAGGCAGGGACGGTCCGCGCCGAGCCTGGCCATGGTGTCCGTCAGCAGCGCATCGGCACAGTTCATCCGGCCCGGATAAGCCAGCTCAGGAAGTGTGAACTCCAGGGACGGCCACTGATTGGCCGGCGGCAAGTGGTCCCGGCAGAACGTGTCGACATGCGCGGACGGCGTGAGCGTCATCGGCCAGGCCTTCCTCAAACAGCCTCTGTGAATGCTGATCAGTATTCCGTCTATGTGCCGGTAGTCAACGATTCGGCTGAGGGGAGCACTGCGAAGCCCTGGATTTCCACTACGGCGGCGGCGTCCCAGAGCTGGCGGACTCCGACAGCAGCCATCGCCGGGTAGCGCGATCCAGCCAGGCGGCGCCAGACGGCGCCTATCTCGCGGGCATGACGCCGGTAGTCCTGGAGGTCGGTGGAATAGATCGTGAGGCTTGTGAGGTGATCGGGCTGACCGCCTGCGGCGCGCAGCGCGGTGAGGAGGTTGCCGAGCGCCTGTTCGAACTGAGCCACGACGTCAGTGCCGACGATCACGCCCGACGCGTCGAGTGCCGTCTGGCCGGCCAGGAAGACCAGCCGCCCGCCCGTCGTGACGACCGCGTGCGAGAAGCCAGAGGGCCTGGCCAGGCCCGGCGGGTTGACCGGCTCGATGGTCATGACGATGCCTCCTCCGATGAGCGCGCCGGCGAGGCGGCGGGGGCGGATCCGTTCGGCGGGCCGGACCTGGCGGGTGCCGCCTCCGGGCTTCCGGCCAGGGCATGCGGGCGCCAGCGGGCGTGCCGCGTGCCGCCGGTGCCGAGGCTGGCCTCGCGGATCAGCGCCAGCCTTGGCTTGGGCCCGTCCGTCCGGCCGGATTGCGGCGGCCGGCTGCCTGCGGCCCACTGGTCGGGCCAGGTGGCGCCTGGGCCCGAATAGCCCTGCGCCGCGGCGGCGTGGAGCGTCCAGTTTGGCTCATACAGGTGCGCCCGGCCGAGAGCGCACAGGTCGGCGCGGCCGGCCAGGATGATGGAGTTGACGTCGTCGTAGGACGAGATGACACCGACAGCGACGGTTGCGATACGGGTTTTGTTGCGGATGGAATCGGCGAATGGCGTCTGGTACGAGCGGCCGAACGCTGGCTCTTCCTCCGGGGTGACCTGCCCGGTAGAGACGTCGATCGCGTCGGCGCCCGCAGCGGCGAACGCCAGGGCGATCTGCACCGCGTCGTCCCCGGTGATGCCGCCAGGCACCCAGTCGGTCGCGGAGATCCGGACGGTCATGGGCTTGGCGGCTGGCCATACCGCCCGCATCGCTTCGAACACCTCGAGCGGATAACGCAACCGCGCCGCGAGCGGTCCGCCGTAGCGGTCGGTCCGGTGGTTCGTGACGGGCGAGATAAACGAGGACAACAGGTACCCGTGCGCACAGTGCACCTCGAGCAGGTCGAAACCGGCCCGCTCGCCGGCCATCGCGGCGGCGACGAACTGCGCCTTAATCTGCTCCATCTCGGCGACCGTCAGCTCGCGCGGCACCTGGTTCAGCCCGGCCAGGTACGGGATCGGAGACGGCGCGCGCACCTCCCAGTTGCCCTCATCGAGCGGCTCGTCGATGCCCTCCCACATCAGCTTGGTCGAGCCCTTGCGGCCCGAGTGGCCGAGCTGAAGCCCGATCTTCGCGGTCGTGTACTCGTGCACGAATGCCGTGATCCGCCGCCACGCGGACTCGTGCTCGCTTGCGTACAGGCCGGCGCAGCCCGGGGTGATCCGGCCTTCGGCAGAAACGCACACCATCTCGGTCATCACCAGGGCTGCTCCGCCCGCCGCCTTGCTGCCGAGGTGCACCAAATGAAAGTCGGACGGCGTGCCGTCCTCGGCCGAGTACATGTCCATCGCCGAGACGACGACGCGGTTCTTCAGCGGAAGCTCGCGCAGCCGCATGGGCTGGAACATCGGCGGCACGACCTCGCCGCCGCCGAGCCCGCGCCGCTTGCAGTCGGCGGCGAACCATGCGTCCATGCTCGCGGTGAACTCGGGGTCACGCAGCCTCAGGTTCTCGTGGGTCACCCGGCGGCTTCTTGTGATGATGTTGAAGGCGAACTGCTCGGGATCCTGGTGGGTGTACTGGCCGAGGTTCTCGAACCACTCCAGGCTGGCCTGGGCCGCGCGCTGGGTCGATTCGACGACGGGGCGGCGCTCGGCCTCGTAGGCGTCCAACGCGGAATCGACGTCCGGCTGCTCGTTCAGGCACGCGGCCAGGGCAAGCGCGTCCTCCATGGCGAGCTTGGTGCCCGAGCCGATGGAGAAGTGCGCGGTGTGCGCGGCATCGCCGAGCAGCACGACGTTGTGATTCCGCCAGCTGCTGCAGCGCAGGGTGCCGAAGCTGATCCATTTGGAATTGTTCGCCTCGATAGCGTGATCGCCGATGATATGGCCAAGCAGGTCGATCATCTTGGCGATCGACGCCTCGTCGGACTGGCCTGGCGCCAGGCCAGCTGGCGCCAGGCCGGCGAAGCCCGCCTTCGCCCAGACCTGTTCGTGCATCTCGACGATGAACGTGCTACCTGTCGCGTCGTACGGGTACCCGTGCACCTGCATGACGCCGTATGGCGTCTGGACGACATAGAACTTGAACGCATCGAAGACCAGATCGGTGCTGAGCCAGATGTACTTGCACCGGCGTGACTCGATCGCCGGGCCGAACGCGCTCGAGAACTGCGCCCTGGTGGCCGAGTTCGCGCCGTCCGCGGCGACGACCAGGTCGTATCCTGCGGCCAGGGCGGCGGGATCGGGAGCTTCGGTGCGGAAATGCATCCCTATGCCGAGGTCGGTGCACCGCTGCTGGAGGATGTGCAGCAGCCGTCTGCGGCTGATCGCCGCGAACCCGTGCCCGCCGCTGGTGATCACCCGGTCGCGGTAGTGCACGTCGATGTCGTCCCAGCGGGCGAACTCACGTTCCATAGCCGAGTAGATCTGCGGGTCGGCGTGCTCGATTCCGCCCAGCGTCTCGTCGGAGAAGACTACGCCGAAGCCGAACGTGTCGTCTGGCGCGTTCCGTTCCCAGACCGTGATCTCGCGGGTGGGACTGAGCTGCTTGGCCAGCGCGGCCAGGTACAGCCCGCCAGGACCGCCGCCCACGACCGCGATTCGCACGTCAGTAGCCCCTTCCCGCAGCCCCCGGCTCGGCCGCCCGGACTGTGCCGAAGCTACGTGTCGTCCGCGCGGACGTCAACGAGGTGTGTCGCCAGCAGGAGCCGGGCGCTGGCTGGCCGGAGGCCGGCGGGCCACGACACTCGGGCTTGGTTCCTGGGAATTCGGCGCGTGCTTGGTTACCGTGTGAAACATGGCGACTCGTGCGCCCAAGGGTGCGGCACGCCCAAACGGCGGCTCCGCCGGGCGTAGCCGCCAGGCGGGCGGTTCAGCTCGCGCAGGCACAGGGTCAGGCGGGCGCGAAATGAGCGGCGGGGGCGGAAGCCGGAGTGGCGGCCGGACCGGCAACGCGCGGAAAGGCGCGGGCCGGGGCGTGACGAGCAGGACCAGGGCGGCCCGGGGCGGGACGAGCACACGGCGCGGCGGGACGCCTTACCACCGTCGCCGGGGCGCCTCCGCGCCGCCGAGGCGCACTCCGGCGGGCAGCATGCGCGCCTCGAGCAACCCGTTCGTGATTCTCATCGGCTGGGCGCTCAGCGGAATCGCGGCCGTCTGGATGGAACTGGCCGGCGGAGTCGGATACGTCGTTCGGCTGTTCGGTGACAGTGCCCGCGACCTGGACCCGGCGCACCGCAGGGACGGTGCCGGGCTCGCCGTGCTCGCGGCGGCGATCATCGCGGCCGGAACGGCCTGGTGGCGAATAGGCTCCGGCGCCGGCCAGGCGCTGACCGCGCTGGTCCGCGGCACGTTCGGGGTCGGGTCGTGGACCCTGCCGATCTTGCTCGGGCTGCTGGCGTGGCGGCTGCTGCGGCATCCGGACAAGAACGCGCACACCGGCCGGGTGGTGATCGGCTGGACGGCCTTCCTGGCTGGCGCCCTGGGCATCGTACACATCGCGCTCGGCAGCCCGGCCCCGTCGGCCGGCCGCGCCGCGATGCAGTCTTCAGGCGGGCTGATCGGATTCGCGATCTCCGCGCCGCTGCAGGGGCTGCTCACAACATGGGCGGCGATACCGCTGCTGGGACTGGTCGCCGCGTTCGGGGTCCTGGTGATCACGGGCACGCCGTTGCACCGTGTGCCTGAGCGCTTCGCCGAGATCGCGTTTCTCATCCGCCGCAGCGTCAGGGGCGCAGAAACAGAGCTGGTCGAACAGGACGGCGGCCCGCTGCCGGGCGAACTGCCTGCCGTCCAGCGATCGGGCAGGCGCAAGAATTCGAACGCGATCGAGGCTGGCGAGCATAACCGGCCCTATGACACGCCGCTGCTCGGCGGCCTGGTGCCGCGGTCGGCGGCTGGCCGTTCACCGGCAGGTCGGGGCGCCGGGGCCGTGGCCCGCCCGGGCGGGGAGGTGCCGGCCGGGGCGGAGAACGCGGCTCAGGCCGGGGTGCCAGCGAACCGGTCGTCCGACGACGAGGTGATCGCCGAGGCGCTGATGTTCGGCACGTCGCAGAACGGCGCCCACGGCGATCAAGGGCCAGGCCCGCTCGGCCAGGCCGCCGCGGCGTCGGGGGCCGAGGCCTCCTGGCGCAGGTCCTGGTTCGGAGCCGAGGACGCAGCCGCTGACCAGCCGGCCGGGCCCGGCAGCGGCGCGGGCGCGCGGGAGGCGGCCAAAGCCGGCCGCTCCGGCGAGCAGCTGACGCTGACCAGCTCGAGTTCCTCCAGCTACACCCTGCCGCCGTCCGCGCTGCTCAAGCCCGGTACGGCCCCTAAGGCGCGAACCCGCGCCAACGATGCCATGGTCGAGGCGCTGACCATGGTCCTCGACCAGTTCGAGGTGGACGCGCAGGTCACCGGGTTCAGTCGCGGGCCCACGGTCACCAGGTACGCGATCGAGCTCGGACCGTCGGTCAAGGTCGAGCGCGTCACCTCGCTGGCAAAGAACATCGCCTATGCCGTGAAGAGCGCGGACGTGCGGATCCTGTCGCCTATTCCTGGCAAGTCGGCGATCGGCATCGAGATCCCCAACACCGACCGCGAGATTGTCAGCCTGGGCGATGTGCTGCGCTCGCCGGTCGCGGAGAGCGACCATCACCCGATGGTGGTTGGCCTGGGCAAGGACGTCGAGGGCCGGACCGTCATCGCGAACCTCGCGAAGATGCCCCACATGCTGATCGCAGGCGCCACTGGGGCAGGAAAGGCGCTCGCTCTGGACACGCCGATCCCGACCAGTAATGGCTGGACCACGATGGGGGCGATCCGGGTCGGCGACGAGGTCTTTGATGAACTCGGTGAGCGGTGCTCGGTGATCGCTGCGACGCCAGTAATGTACGACCGCCCGTGTTACGAGATCGAGTTCTCCGATGGCACAGTCATCGTCGCGGACGCGGACCACTTGTGGCGGACTGAGACGGTTGCCAAGCGTGCTCAGCGCTCGAAGGCGTTGTCGTCGCGTGGAGTGCCATACTGGCCGACCGGAGATGTGGCACGCGTGAACGGGCGGGCTGAAGAGGTGCTTGCCCTGCCGGACCGGCTTGCCACGACAGCCGAGGTGCTCGCCGATGTGGGCAGTCAATTCCGCACTGTGGGATTCTGGGCGCCAACTTACTCGCGGCACCTGCTCTACAAGACGCTTGCGGAACGCATCAGCACTCCCGCTGGATTCGGTCATCGACTCCACTTCGGCGATGAGTCGGTCACGACGGCCGAAATCGCGTCTTCTCTCCGTGCGCTTGGGCGCTTCAACCACTCCATCGGGGTATGCGGCCCGCTCGACTACCACACCCACGACCTTCCGATTGAGCCGTACACGCTAGGTGCGTGGCTTGGAGATGGACATTCCGATAGCGCCCGGATCACCTGCGCCGACCTGGAAATTGTTGATTCGATCCGCGATGACGGCTATACCGTCACCAAGCGCACGGGGCAATTGCTGTACGGGATTACCGAAGAGACCTCGGGGTCAGCGTGGCAGCAATCGCGGGCTGGCATCTCGGCGCGGCTGCGCAGGCTCGGCCTGTTGGGCAACAAGCACATCCCCGAGTTGTATCTACGAGCCTCGATCGGACAACGTCGTGCGTTGCTTGCCGGACTGCTTGATACGGACGGCTATTGCGGGCTCCGTGGTGACGTGACTTTGGCGTTGACCAACGAGCGTCTCGCTCGCGGAGCCCTTGACCTCGTGCTTGGGCTTGGCTACAAGGCCACGATGCGCACTCGGCCTTGCAAGGGGCGCAGTCCCAGCACTTCAGTTATCTACCAAGTGTCATTCCGGCCGCATGAGCCGGTCTTCCGGTTGAGCCGGAAGCTGGCACGGCAAGGGGACATCCGGGCGACAAGTCAAGCTCGGCAGCGGTACATCACAGCTGTGCGCCCGGTGGAGTCTGTGCCGGTCCGGTGCATCGAGGTCAGTAGCGCCAGCCGCCTGTACCTCGCGAGTAGCTCCTGCATTCCAACCCACAACTCGACCTGTATCAACGGTCTTATCACGTCTATTCTGATTCGGGCGAATCCGGACGAGGTTCGGATGATCCTGATCGACCCGAAGCGAGTCGAGCTGACCGGCTACCAGGGGATCCCGCACCTGATCACCCAGATCATCACGAACCCGAAGCGCGCCGCGGACGCGCTGCAGTGGGTGGTCGGCGAGATGGACCGCCGGTATGACGACCTAGCGGCGTCCGGGTTCAGGCACATGGATGATTTCAACAAGGCGGTCAGGGCAGGGAAGGTGGCGGCGCCGCCGGGCAGCGAGCGCGAGTACGTGCCCTACCCGTACCTGCTCGTGATCGTCGACGAGCTCGCCGACCTGATGATGATCGCGCCCCGGGATGTCGAGGACGCGATCGTCCGGATCACCCAGCTGGCCAGGGCGGCCGGCATCCACCTGGTCCTTGCCACCCAGCGGCCCAGCGTCGACGTGGTCACCGGCCTGATCAAGGCCAACGTGCCGTCCCGGCTGGCGTTCGCCACCTCGAGCCTCACCGACAGCCGGGTCATCCTCGACCAGCCGGGAGCGGAGAAACTCGTCGGGCAGGGCGACGCCCTGTTCCTTCCCATGGGCGCGAGCAAGCCGATCAGGCTGCAGAACGCATACGTAACCGAGAAGGAAATTCGCGAAATCGTCGCCCACTGCAAGCGGCAGGCTGAGCCGGACTACCGCGAGGACGTGACGGCGGACCAGGGCAGCCAGCGCGAGATCGACGCGGACATCGGTGACGACCTGGATGACGTGCTCAAGGCCGCGGAGCTCGTCGTCAGCACCCAGTTCGGCTCTACCTCCATGCTCCAGCGCAAGCTGCGCGTCGGCTTCGCCAAGGCCGGCCGGCTCATGGACCTGCTTGAGAGCCGCGGCGTGGTCGGCCCGAGCGAGGGGTCTAAGGCCAGAGACGTCCTCGTGCGGCCCGACGACTTGCCGGAGCTGCTCGAGTCCCTGCGCGGCCGGTAAGCCGCAGGTAAGCGGCAGGTAAGCCGCGGCCGATAGCCGCACCTGCTTTGCCCTTCCCAGTCGGCTAGCTGGCGAAAGGTCGCCCGATTCGTGGGTGTTGGCCGACCTGGCCAGGGGCATGGGGGAGTGGGGATTGCGTAATCGGATTTGCTATTGGCGCCACGCCTTGGAACAGGGAACGGGGGAGCGGGAATCATAGCTATGCGCCCGAATCTGACTGGACTACTGCTGTTGACAGCCACCGGGGAGGCGCGACATGAGCATCGGTGACGCGCTAGCAGAGGGACGCCGCCAGGCCGGCCTGACGATTACGCAGGTCAGCCAGCGCACCCGCATCAGAGAGACCATTATCCGCGGAATCGAGCGTGGCGACTTCTCTGGCTGCGGCGGCGACTTCTATGCCCGCGGCCACATCCGCAGCATCGCCGGCGCCGTGGGCGTCAATCCCCAACCCCTGATCGCGGAATATGACGCGACGATGGGCGCTCCGCAGGCGATCAGCGCCGCCGACGTGTTCCAGCCGGTCACTCCGGTCAAGCTTAAGGAACGGCGTCGGCCGAACTGGACGGCCGCGATGGCTCTCGCGCTTGTGGTGATCGCCGGCATCTTCGCTTATCAGCACTTCGCCTCGCACACCACAACGCCAGTCGCGAAGACCCGCGCCAGCATTCACAACCCGAGCACTGCGGCCAAACCCAAAGTAAAGGCTTCTCCCGCTGCGGCGGTTCATCACCATCCGCGCCGCCTGCACATCACGCTGACCGCGACGAAGGACTGCTGGGTCCAGCTCACCGGCGCCGGAGGAGCTACCCTCTTCAGCGGCATGGTCTACGCCGGTAATTCGATGAACTGGACCGAGCGGCGCAGCGTCACGATGATCCTGGGCAATCCGGCCGGAGTGAAGGTGCGCGTGAACGGCAAGAATCCGGTGCCGCGTCGGTCGGTCAGCATGGTGCGGATCAGCCTGCACGCCGGGCGGGTGCACTAGCCAGGTGCACTGTCCAGGCACCTGGCCTCCGGCGGCTGCCGCAGACAGTGGCTTACCGTAGTCTGCCGGTGTGTCATCTGCAGGTTCCGCTCGGCCACGCGCCGTATCGTCGCCCGGCGCGCCTTCAGCGACGAGGCACACGGTACGGCTGGTGACACTCGGATGCGCGAGGAACGAAGTCGATTCTGAGGAGCTCGCCGCCCGGCTCGAGGCAGGAGGCTGGGACCTGGCTGGCGACGACGGCAGCGAGGCCGACGTGGTGCTGGTTAACACCTGCGGCTTCATCCAGGCCGCTAAGCAGGAGTCGATCGACGAACTGCTGAGCGCCGCCGAGTCAGGCGCTGCCGTGGTCGCGGCAGGTTGCCTGGCGGAGCGGTACGGCTCCGGGCTGGCCGAGGCGCTTCCCGAGGCGCAGGTGCTGAGCTTTGATGACTACGCCGGCATCGCGGGCCGGCTCGACGCGATAGTGGCCGGGCAGCGCTGGGCCGCGCACGAGCCGCGGGACCGCAGGAAGCTGCTGCCGATCGCGCCATCCGGCCGTCCAACCGCGGCCGGGGCGCACGTGCCCGGGCACGCGTCGGCCGGGATCACTGATCTCCCTGACGGGGTCGCGCCCGCGTCAGGGCCCAGGATCCTGCGGCGCCGGCTGGGAGAGGGCGTCGTCGCCCCGCTGAAGATCGCCTCAGGGTGCGACCGCAGGTGCAGCTTCTGCGCGATTCCGGCCTACCGCGGCGCATTCATCTCCCGGCCTCCCGACGACCTGGTCGCCGAGGCCGGCTGGCTCGCTGCGCACGGCGCGAGGGAGCTCCTGCTCGTCAGCGAGAACTCCACCTCCTACGGCAAGGACCTGGGTGACCTGCGGCTGCTTGAGGCGTTGCTGCCCAGGCTCGCCGTGGTGCCCGGTATCGACCGGGTCAGGGTCAGCTACCTGCAGCCAGCCGAGGTGCGCCCAGGACTGGTCGAGGTGATGACCTCGACTCCGGGCGTTGCGCCCTACTTTGACCTGTCATTCCAGCACGCGAGCGGGCGGGTGCTGCGCGCGATGCGCAGATTCGGTGACGGCGAGCGCTTCCTGGCGCTGATCGAGCAGATCAGGACCCTGGCGCCGGCAGCGGGGATCAGGTCGAATTTCATTGTCGGATTCCCTGGCGAGACGCGGGACGACGTCGATGAGCTCGAACAGTTCCTGGCCGCCGCAGGGCTGGACGCCATCGGCGTCTTCGGCTATTCCGACGAGGACGGAACCGAGGCCGCCACGTTGCCTGGCCAGCTCAGGGCCGAAGAGATCGCCAGCCGGGTCGAGCAACTGGCAGGGCTTGCCGACGAGCTGATGGACCAGCGGGCCGCCGACCGGATCGGCGAGACCCCCGACGTCCTCATCGAGGAGATCGTGGCTGATGACGGCGACGGTTCGCCGCGGCGATACGGCGGCCGGGCCGCGCACCAGGCACCGGAGGTGGACGGCGCTACCGAGGTGATCGCACATCGCCCGCTGGCCATTGGTGATCTCGTGCGGGTGCGGGTATCAGGCTCGCACGGAGTGGACCTGGTGGCGGATCTGATTGACTAGCTCGGACGCAAGGAGCTCGCCAGCCTCGCCCAGGCTGGTGAATCTCCCGAACGGGCTGACGGTGCTCCGGCTCGTGCTCGTGCCAGTCTTCGTGGCGTTCCTGGTCGCAGACGACACGCTCTCGCGGATCGTGGCGTTCTTTGTCTTCGGCGTGGCCTCCGTCACTGACTTGCTCGATGGCCACGTAGCCAGGCGCAGCGGGATGATCACTGATTTTGGCAAGATCGCCGATCCGATCGCGGACAAGGCACTGACCGGCTCGGCTCTCATCACACTGTCCGCTCTCGGCGACCTGCCGTGGTGGGTGACCGGGGTGATCCTGGTTCGCGAGGTCGGCATCACGGCGCTGCGCTTCTGGGTGATCCGGCACGGCGTCATCGCGGCGAGCAGGGGCGGCAAGATCAAGACCGTGCTGCAGATGCTCGCGATCGGGCTGTACATCCTGCCGGCGCAGCTCGGCTGGGCGCGCTCGGCGGTGATGGCTGCCGCCGTGGCCGTCACGCTAGTGACCGGCGTCGACTACGTGGCGCGGGCGCTCGGGCTGCGCCGCGCCGCCCGGAGCCGTCAGTCTGCAGCGGCGGCCAGCGAGCCGGCCCGCCCGCCAGTTTCGGGCCCGCCAGTTTCGAGCCCGCCAGTTTCGAGCCCGCCAGTCTCCAGTTCAGGTGAGCCGGGGGTCGGCGAGTGACGCCAAGCTCCGACGCGGAGGCCGCCGCGAGCACCGCCATCGGCATGCTCATCGCCGGTGGCCAGACGATCGGCACGGCCGAGTCGCTCACCGGCGGCCTCGTCGCGGCCGCACTGACCACGGTGCCTGGAGCGTCAGCCGTGGTCCGCGGCGGGATCGTCGCCTACGCGGCAGACCTGAAGAACTCGCTGCTGGACGTGCCTGCTGACCTGATTGAGCGGGTCGGAACGGTGCATTCCGATGTCGCGCTGGCTATGGCCAGCGGCGCCAGGACCCGGCTCGGCGCGACGGTCGGGGTCGCGACCACCGGCGTGGCGGGCCCCGATCCCGCTGACGGGCAGCCAGTCGGGACCGTTCACATCGCGGTGAGCGCGCCTGCCCGCGCGGTCCATGAAGCTCTCGTGCTCAGCGGGGATCGGGCCGAGATCCGGCGGAGCACCGTCGATCGTCTGCTCGATCTGCTGCTCAGGACGCTGATGGAAGACATCGGGTGATTACAGCGTTACTTATATCTCGAACACGCGTCGATGCCCTCTGCCGTTCTGTCATCCAAGCCAGGTACGGTGGAGGTGTAAGCGGCCAGTCCTAAGAAGGGATTGCGACGATGGTCCTGCTTCGTCACTTGCTTGGTGACGCGCTGCGGCGAGTGCGCCTGCGGCAGGGTCGCACCCTCCGCGAGGTGTCTGCGTCAGCGCGAGTCTCGCTCGGCTACCTCTCAGAGGTCGAGCGCGGCCAGAAAGAAGCATCGTCGGAGCTGCTTGCCGCCATCTGTTCCGCGCTTGGTGCGCCGCTGTCACAGGTACTGAGGGAAGTCTCCGACAACTTCGCGCTCGCTGAATTGCAGAGCGAGCCGGTATTCGCCGATGTCATCGAGCCGCCGATCGAGGTCACCGGGGTCAGTCATGGAGCTGGTTCCGCCGCCGACGGCGATTCAGGCGAGCGGGAGTCGCGGGTACCCGCGGGTGCGAGCCAGCTCGGGGCTGGCCAGCTGGGCGGCGCCGCTCATATCAGGGCCGGCCAGCTGCGGCCTGCGCAGAAGGTCACTGTCCCGGGTCGGATGCCGATCGTCGCGAACATCTCGGTCGGCGAGCCCGCGTTCGACCAAGTGTCAATGACGGTGCGCGAGATCACCAACATGGTGCCGGTCTGAGCGAACCGGCAAGCAGCTAACGGCCGACGCGCGTCTCCCATGATCCAGGTTGGTCAGCGAGCTTCCTGACGCTCTCCGGCAGCGCGTTGGCGACCAGATGGGCCAGGTTCACGTCTTCGAGTATCGCCCGTTCGTTGGCGCGCAGGGCGATCCACACCGTCTGCAGCGGTTCCGCAGCCCCGATATAGCCGAGGTTCTCCGGGCGCTCGCCTCGCACGCCGAGCAGCGGACCATCGATCGCGCGGATGATGTCGGCCAGCGAGATCTCCTCTGCGGGCCTGGCCAGCCAGAATCCGCCGTCGGGCCCGCGCTGGCTGCGCACCAGCCCGGCCCGCCGCAACTGGGTCAGGATCGCCTCAAGGAATTTCGCCGGGATCTGCTGGGCCTTGGCAAGCTGCTCAGCCGTGACATGGCCCTCACCTGACGCCGCGAGCTCAATCGCAGCGCGCAGGGCATAATCGGCTCGGGCTGACAGACGCATACGCAGCATTATGCAGGTAGTTGGCACAAGATGCAGACAGCCCGGCCGCAGGACACCGGGGGCGCCCGCACTGCCTTGCCGGCTGCCTTGCCGGATGCGCGACATTTGGTCAAGATTGGCCATATGCGCTATGTCATGTCGAACAAGTGGTCTCTGACCGAGCATTTCGTTATCACGGATGGGGCCGGGAACCCGTGCTTCGACGTCCGCGGCAACCTCGGCCTTACGCAGCGGCTGTCATTCTGCAACCAGGCGGGCGAGGAGATCGCCGAGATCAGGAAACATCTGATGACCACGGCTCACGACATCCTGATCGGAGGCCAGCCCGTCGCTGAGGTGCGGCACACGGGATTCTTCGGTGAGCGTTACGACATCGACTCGAGCTTCGGCCAGTTCACCGCGAAGGGGAGCTTTACCGGCTGGGATTACTCAATCAGCCATAACGGCCAGCTCGTGGCGACGATCTCCCGTGAGCTCGCGTTCAGGGAGCGGTTCGTGGTCGAGACCGCCGACGGGATGAACGACGTTTTTCTCCTGGCCGTTGTGCTCGCCATCGACGCGATCCACGATGAGCGCAGGGAGCGCAATCGGAGCGGGTTCGGCGGGTTCGGCGGCTCGGCCGGCGGCGGGCTGCTCGGCGGGACCTTTCCTTAGGTGAAACCGGGCCACCGCGCTCATGCCGTCAGCATTCGTAGCCGCCGTCAGCCACGATAGCAAGCACGCGTTCAGCAAGCCGGTGCGCGACTCGATCAGGCTCATCGCGGGAGTAGGCATCGAGGGAGATGTGCACGCCGGGCGCACGGTCCAGCATAGGTCGAGGATTGCCCGTGACCCTGCGGCCCCGAACCTGCGTCAGGTGCACCTAATCCACGCCGAGCTGCATGACGAGCTGAACTTGCTCGGGTACCGGGTCTCCCCCGGGGACATGGGGGAGAACGTCACCACGCGCGCGATCGACTTGCTTGGCCTGCCGACCGGAACGCGGCTGATGCTCGGCCCGCAGGCCGTGGTCGAGATCACCGGCCTGCGGAACCCGTGCACGCAGCTCGACCGCTTCCGGCCAGGCCTGATGAAGGCGGTCCTGGACCGAGATGCCGCCGGCGGTCTGGTGCGCAAGGCCGGCGTGATGGCGATCGTCCTGGGCAGCGGCGTGATCAGGCCAGGTGATCCGATCGAGATCGCGTATCCGGCAGAACCGCACGTACAACTCATGCCCGTCTGACCCAAGGCGGTGGACGCAAGCCCAGCCGACATGGCACTCTCTAAGGGCGAGCGGGCGACGAGCGAGCAGCGGAGGGCAAGCTCGCCCGTCGCCACCTCGTCAACGACGGTGAGTGCCAAGAAGTTGCCAAGTTTCTGACGAAGTTTTGATTGCATCCCCTACGGTGACCGGGTGACGCCAACTTCGGCGGCTGTTCTCGTCCTCGCTTCCGGATCCCAGGGACGTCTGCGGCTCCTGCGCGAGGCCGGCATCTGCCCGGAGGCCGTCGTCAGCGGGGTCGACGAGACGACTGACGAGAACCTGGACACTGCCGCCATCGTGCTGGAGCTCGCCAACCGCAAGGCCTCCGCGGTGGCCGCCCGTCGGCCTGCAGCGCTTGTGCTCGGCTGCGACTCACTGCTCGATCTGGATGGTGTCGCACTCGGCAAGCCGGAGTCTGCGGAGCAGGCGCTCAGCATCTGGCGGCGCCTCGCGGGCCGCGAGGGGACGCTGCTGACCGGGCACTGCCTGATCGACGGCTCGAGTGGCCGCCGGGTAAGCGGTCTGGCCACGACCGTGGTGCGCTTCGGAACGCCAAGCGAGACCGAGCTGGCCGCCTACGTAGCCAGCGGAGAGCCGCTTGTCCTGGCCGGCGCCTTCAGCATCGACGGACGAGGAGCGCCGTTCATCGATGGCATCGACGGCGATCCAGGCAACGTCATCGGCGTCTCGCTGCCGCTGCTGCGGCGAATGCTGGCCGATCTTGGGATCGCCATCACCGACCTGTGGCATACCCCGGCGAGCGCCTAGCCGGCTTCCTTCGCGCTTAGCACCGGGCCGGGGCTAGCCGCGCAGGCGCAGGCCACGCGGGGTCGGGCGGAATCCGGCGGCCTCGAGTGCCTGGGCGAGCGGGGAGTCGTAGACGCCGCCCCCGTCGGCACGCTCCACGGTGAGCTTGCCAAGCGCTCCGGCGCGGACGGCGCCAGCCAGAGCGGCGGTCGCCGGGCTAAGAAGGGCTGGCTCGGCGGTCCAGGACAGCAACGTCTTGCCGCCGCGTTCGACGTAGAGGACGAGCTGCCCGGCCACAAGGATGACCAGAGCTCCTGCCTTGCGCCCTGGCCGGTGCCCGCCCGGCGTCTCGTCCGGCCTGGTCGGCCATGGCAGCGCGGCCCCGTAAGCGTTGGCCGGATCGGCGGCCGCGAGCACGACGGTCGGTTGCGCGTTCTCCTTGCCAGAGCCAGGCGTGCCGGTGCTAAGGGGAGGGCCGTCTTCATGGCCTGGCGCCGACGCGAGCACGGAGTCGGCCATCGCGCGCATTCGGTCCACGGCCCCGGGCAATGCGAACTGCGCCGCGCCGAGTCCCTCGACAAAGTAACCGCGCCGGCACTGCCCGGTCTCCTCGAGCGCGCGCAGCACCGGGTAGAGAGCGCCAAAGCCGCCGGGAACCCGTTCGCTGGCTGCGACTCCCCGGATCACGATGCCGTGCCGGTCAAGCAAGGCGAGCGCCCTGGCGTGCAGCCTGCGGGTCTGGTCAGGGTCGACGGGCGGCAGCAGCGACCAGCGCCCGCTCACCGTCGGCGGCCCGGCGTGCGACGGCAGCGATCCCCGGCCGAAACCAGGCCGGCGGTTCAGGCGGCCAGCGGCGGACTCCCGGCTGCCGAATCCTGGCTGGCCGCGAGGAGACCGACCGGCTGCCGGAGCGTGGCCGTTGCCGGCGCTCTTCGCCAGGCCGTTCTCATGGCCGGTGTCACCCAGCCCGCCCGATCCGGTGCCCGTCCCGGAGCCCGGCCCATGGCCTGGTCCGGCAAGCCCGCCTGGTCGCGGTCCAGGCACCCAAGACTTGCCTGCCGAGAGCAGGGTACGCAACGGTGCCAAGGTGTCGTTGGTCACCAGGCCGGCCCATACCAGGTCCCAGATGGCCGCGGCGATCGCCTGGTCGGTGACCCGGTTCAGCGCCCTGACCCGGCCTGCCGCGTCCTTCCCGGCGGTCAGCTGGTCAACTACCCGGTCGGCCAGGGCGCGGAAGAACAGCGCTCCCCCGCCGCTCAGGACCGAGAGCACCGCCTCGTGCACGGGCGTCATCGTGATCTCGCCAGGGGGCGGTAGCAGCAGCGGAGCCGAGTCAGCTGACGCCAGGACGAGCCAGCCGTCGCCTCCGGGCAGCGCGCCGGCTCCGGCCCAGACCACGTCGCCGGCGGCGGTCAGCTCGTCGAGCATGGCCGGAGCGTAGCCAGGTACCCGGGCGGGCAGGATAAGCGATTCCAGCGCCGCGGCAGGCACCGCAGCCCCGGCGAGCTGTTCGACCACCGAGTAGACCGCGTCAGGCCCGGCGACCCGGCCGCGGCGCGTTCGCGGACTCGCCCTTGACACAGCCCAGCTTCTGGAAGCGTCAGGCCCGATGTCGGCGGCGTGCAGGGCGTCCTGCCAGGCCGGCAAGAACGCCGCAAGCACCTGGCCGGGCACCGGCTCTACCTCGTGCCGGAGCTTGGCCAGGGAGCGCCGCTTGAGCATCTGCAGCACACCGGTGTCGCACCACTGCGGCGCTAGCAGGCTCGGGAGGAACTCGCCCTCGACGATCCGGCCATCGGCCGACAGCCTGTGCAGCGTGCCGGTCGCGACGGCGACGCCGAGGCCGTAACGGTGCGCCACGTCAGCCGCGGTGAACGGACAGCGCGTCCGCGCATACCGGGCGACGAGGTCGCCGAGCGGGTCAGGCAGCGGTTCGGTGAAGGCAGCGGGGATGCCTGTCGGCAGCGCGACCCCGAGCGCGTCTCGTAGCCTCCCCGCGTCCTCGATCGCTGCGAAACGCGGCTCGCCTGCGATCCTGACCTCTATGCTCCTGCGCTGGGCCCCGAGTTCGGCGATCCACGCCGGCGCGGCCTCGCGCTCGGTACAGCGTTCGGCGATCTCGTCCGCCGACAGCGGGCCGATCTGCCTGATCATGTCCGCGAGCTGCTCTGCCGACGAGCATCGCCGGCCGGGCGACAAGCGCTGGAGGTCCCGCTCGGCGTCCGCAACGACCCGAGGGTCGAGCAACTCCCTCAGGTCGGCCTCGCCGAGCAGCTCGGCAAGGAGCGCCGAGTCAAGCGCGAGCGCCTGGGCGCGGCGCTCCGCTAGCGGAGCGTCGCCTTCGTACATGAACGCGCCGATGTAGCGGAAGAGCAGCGACCGGGCGAAAGGTGAGCCGGTGGGCGTCTCGACCTCGACCAGCCTGACCCGGCGCCCCGACAGGTCGCGCATGAGCCCGACCAGCGCGGGGACGTCGAACACGTCCTGCAGGCACTCGCGGATCGTTTCCAGCACGATCGGGAAGCTGCCATATCCGCTGGCCACCGCCAGCAACTGCGCGGCGCGCTGGCGCTGCTGCCACAGCGGGGAACGGCGGCCAGGCTGGCGGCGCGGGAGCAGCAGCGCGCGTGCCGCGCATTCGCGGAACCTAGACGCGAACAAGGCCGACGAGCCCAGCTCGGCGGTGACGAGCTGCTCAACCTCGTCGGGATCGAGCATGGCAAAGCCGGCGGGCGGCGGGTCGTCGGCGTCAGGAACCCTGATCACGATCCCGTCGTCGGTGTACATGGCCTGGACGTCCATGCCGCCGTACCGCTCGCGCAGTCTGGCCGCGATCGCCAGCGACCACGGCGCGTGCACCTTGGCCCCGTACGGGCTGTGCAGGATGAGCCGCCAGTCGCCGAGTTCGTCGCGGAAGCGCTCGAGCACCAGGGTCCGGTCGTCGGGCAGGTAGCCAGTTGCCTCGCGCTGGCTCGACAGGTAGGCGAGCAGGTTCGACGTAGCCAGCCGGTCGAGCCCGGCGCGGCTCAGCCTGGTTGCCGCCTGCTCGGGGTCGGCGGCACCGAGCTCGCGGCAGTACTCGCCGATCGCCCGGCCGAGTTCCGCGGGCCGGCCAGGCGCGTCACCATGCCAGAACGGCAGCTTTCCTGGCTGCCCGGGCGCTGGTGAGACGATGACCTGGTCGGCCGTGATGTCCTCGATCCGCCACGAGCTCGCGCCGAGCACGAACACGTCACCGACACGTGACTCGTAGACCATCTCTTCGTCGAGCTCGCCGACCCGGCGCGAATGCCGCCCGCTCTTGTCCGCAGCGCCCGCCAGGAACACGCCGAACAGGCCGCGGTCAGGGATCGTGCCGCCGCTGGTGACAGCGATCCGCTGGCTGCCCGGGCGGCCGCGCAGGATCCCGGTCGCGCGGTCCCAGACCAGCCTGGGCCGCAGGCCAGCGAACTCCTCGCTCGGATAGCGGCCGGCCAGCATGTCAAGCACGGCCTCGAGCACGGGCCTGCTCAGGCCGCTGAACGGGGCGGCCCGCCGGACCAGGGCGTGCACATCGTCGACGCTCCAGTCGTCCATCGCTGTCATCGCGACGATCTGCTGGGCCAGCACGTCGAGCGGGTTGCGCGGCATCCGCAGCTCTTCGATCTGGCCGGACCGCATCCGGCCTGCGACCACCGTTGCCTGTACGAGATCGCCCTGGTACTTCGGGAAGATCACCCCACGGGAGACATCCCCGACATTGTGCCCGGCGCGACCGGTCCGTTGTAGCCCGCTCGCCACCGACGGCGGTGATTCGACTTGGATAACTAGATCGACCGCACCCATGTCGATGCCGAGTTCCAGGCTCGACGTAGCCACGACCGCAGGGAGCTGCCCGGCCTTCAGCGCTTCCTCGATTTGTGCTCGTTCCGCGCGGGAGACCGAGCCATGGTGGGCGCGGGCCACGACCGGCATGCTGACGTTGTCCGGGTCGGCACCAGCTAGCTCGGCCCGTTCGACAGCCCGTTCAGCCGCCAGCTCGTTGAGCCGGGCACAGAGCCGCTCGGCGAGCCGCCGTGAATTCGCGAACACGATCGTCGACCGGTGCCGCTCGATCGCATCGAGTACCTGGGCCTCGACATGCGGCCAGATGGAGTTTGACCGCTGGCCAGCGCCGTCGGCATCGCTGCGAGGACGCTGGCCGGTGCTGTCTGAGCCGAGGTCGGACATGTCCTCGACCGGCACGACGATCTGCAGCTCGATCCGTTTCTCGCTCGGCGGAGCGGCGATCGTTACCGGAAGCGCGCCGCCGAGGAACGAGGCCACCTCCTCGGGCGGCCTGACGGTTGCCGAGAGCCCGACCCGCTGCGCGGGCGGTACCTGCGAGCCTGCGCCGCGGAGCGCGTCAAGCCGCTCGAGCGACAAGGCCAGGTGCGCGCCGCGCTTGCCGCCGGCCAGCGCGTGCACCTCGTCGATGATCACGGTCTCGATACCGCGCAAGCCTTCCCTGGCCCGCGATGTCAGCAGCAGGAACAGTGACTCAGGCGTCGTGATCAGAATGTCGGGCGGCTTGCTCGCTAGCTGGCGCCGCTCGTCAGCGGCGGTATCGCCGGTACGCACGCCGACCCGGATCTGCGGCTCTGGCCGCCCCGTGCGCCGCATCGCCTGGCCGACGCCGGCCAGCGGAGAGCGCAGGTTCCGCTCGATGTCGACGGCCAGCGCCTTGAGCGGCGAGATGTAGAGCACCCGGCAGCGTCTGGCCGCGTCTTCGGGCGTTATCTCCCTGGTCAGCTTGTCGATCGCCCACAGGAACGCGGCCAGCGTCTTGCCAGACCCGGTCGGCGCCACGACCAGCACGTTCTCGCCGTTGCCGATCGCCTTCCAGGCCTCAACCTGGGCGGTGGTCGGCTCGGCGAAGGCAGCGCGAAACCAGGACGCTGTCGGCTCGCTGAAACCGGCCAGCGCCCCCGTCGCTGCGCCGGCGCCTGGGACCGATCCGGTGACCGGCTGGTTGGCGGCCATGACTCCATCCTGCCTCGCTGATCTGACAAGGCGGTAAACGCCACTGCGTGAGAATGGTCCATGGAGCCCGCCTCAGGTGCAGACGGACTCACGCAGGGGCGACCTGCGGCCACGGGTGCAGTTGCTCGATCTGCCTGGCGATGCTTAGCAGCGCTGATTCCGAGCCAGGCGGCCCGACCAGCTGGAGGCCGATCGGCAGGCCGTCCTCGTCCTGCCCGAACGGCACGGAGGCCGCCGGGAGGCCGGCGACGTTCCATGGCGGCGTGTAGATCCAGTTCGCGACGCCCAGCATGGTGGCGACCCAGCCCTTGCCTTCCCAGGTCCCGACCGGGTACGCGCCGCGGGTCACGGTCGGCGTGAGCAGCACGTCGTAGCCCGTGAACCAGTCCGCTGCCTGCCGGGTGAACCGATCCGCTGAGGCCGGCCGAATCCGGCTGGACAGGCGCATGCCGAGGCGGGCCATCCGCCGAGTGCGCGGCTCTAGCGCGCGGTGGTCAAGACCCTC
>DASWGE010000367.1:0-1942 GCA_036393895.1 Streptosporangiaceae bacterium
CGGGCCAGGGTCCTGCACAGCTCCGCGCTGCGCAGGCTGGCCGCCAAGACGCAGGTGGTCGAGGTCGGGCAGGCCGACTTCCCGCGCACGAGGCTGACGCACTCGCTGGAGTGCGCGCAGATCGGCAGGGAACTCGGGGCCGCGCTTGGCTGCGATCCCGACCTGGTCGACGCGGCCTGCCTGGCCCATGATCTCGGGCACCCTCCGTTCGGGCACAACGGGGAATCCGCGCTGGCCCAGGTCGCGGTGGGCTGCGGCGGGTTCGAGGGGAACGCGCAGAGCCTGCGCTTGCTGACCAGGCTAGAGGCCAAGGTGCCAGGCACCGGCCTGAACCTGACCAGGGCCACCCTGGACGCCACCCTCAAATACCCATGGCTTGCATCGGAGGCCGCGTCCCGCGCGGCAGCGGCGGACAGCGCTGTCGCGGGGGACGCGCCAGCCGGGGTGAAGTACGGGGGCTACGACGAGGACGCCGAGGTGTTTGGCTGGATCAGGCAGGGGGCGCCGGAGGGTCGGCCGTGCCTGGAGGCTCAGGTCATGGATTGGGCCGACGACGTCGCTTACTCCGTGCACGACCTGGAAGACGGTTTGCACAGCGGCCTGATCGGGCTAGACAAGCTGCGCGACCCGGAGCAGCGCCGCCAAGTGGCGGCCCTCACCCAGGCCCAGTACTGCCCGCCAGGGACGGTCACGGTCGACGAGCTCTGCGGAATCTTCGACCGGCTGCTCGCGCTGAGCTACTGGCCGCGGCGCTTTGACGGCGAGCCGCAGACGGCCGCTGCCGTGAAAAACCTGACCAGCGAGCTGATCGGCCGCTTCTGCGGCGCCGCGCAGCGAGCGACCCTGGCTGGCCGGGCCGCCCCGTTGTCCCGTTATGCCGCCGATCTTGACGTGCCAAGGCTCCAGCGGATGGAGTGCGCCCTGCTCAAGGGCGTGACCGCTTTTTATGTCATGGGGCGGGCCGGGGCGGCCGCGGTGCAGGCCAGGGAACGGGAGATGCTCACCGATCTGGCGGCGGCGCTGGCCGCCGGCGCGCCAGGCACGCTCGATCCCATGTTCAGGCCCGCCTACGATCTGGCGGCCTCCGACGCTGCCCGGCTCCGGGTCATCGTCGACCAGGTGGCGTCGCTGACCGATACCTCAGCCACGGCCTGGCACGCCAAGCTGTGCGAGTAGCCGTGCTAGCTGCCGATGGCCGTCTCCGGATCGCGGCCCGACCGCACCAGGGTCAGGATCTCGCCGAGGCCATCCAGTGACCAGCCGTCCTGCATGACGTCGACGGACACCCTGGCGCCCGCCACGTGCAGCGACTCGATGTGGAGCGGCAGGAACCTGGCCGGGATGGCCGGATCGCACCAGAGCTTGCCGACCGGCGCCGACGGGTCGAACCGCAGCAGAGTCCGCAGCAGGTGGAACGGCGCCGCCGAGGCCCATGCCTGCGGCGAGCAGGATGTCGGATAGCTCACCGGCTCACCGAACTCCGCGCGGTCGAAGCCGCAGAACAGTTCGGGCAGCCTGCCGCCGAAGGCCTCAGCAGCCTCCAGGATGCCGGAGAAGACCAGCTGCGCCTCCTCGACGAAGCCGTAGCGCATCAGCCCGGCGGCGGCGATGGCGTTGTCGTGGGGCCAGACGCTGCCGCAGTGGTAGCTGATGGGGTTGTAGCCCTTGACGGTCTCGGCCAGCGTCCGCACCCCCCAGCCGCAGAACAGCCGGTCGGAGACGAGGTGCTTGGCCACCAGGGGGGCTTTCTCCTCGTCGACGATCCCCGTCCACAGGCAGTGGCCCATGTTGGACGCCAGCCCGTCCACCGGACTCTTGTCGGCGTCGAGGGCCATGGCGAAGAACCCGTGCTCGTCGAGCCAGAAGTCCCGGTTGAAGGCCGCCTTGAGGGCCTGGGCCCGGGCCCGGAGCTGTTCGGCCAGCTCGGTGTCACCGCCCTCGG
>DASWGE010000368.1:0-3768 GCA_036393895.1 Streptosporangiaceae bacterium
GCAGGAGTTCGGGCAGCCGTTGACGTTGATCGAGATCGGAGTGTCGAAGTCGGGCAGTCGCTTGTCGAGCTCGGTGTACAGGTCACGAGCGCGCTGCTTGGTCTCCACGATCGCGAGCTTGCAGAACTCGATTCCGGTGCAGGCCATCGTCGAGCGCCGGAACGGCGACGGACGAGCGGGCAGGTCGATGCACTCAAGCTCGGCGACCAGCTGGGAGAGATTTTGTGCCGGAACGTCGGTGATAAGCAGTTTCTGCTCGATTGTCGTCCTAACCCGGCCTGACCCGAAGCTCTCGGCCAGTTCGGCCACCTGCCACAGCTGCGTGCCCGAGGTGCGGCCGGTGTGCGGCGCGACCCCGACGTAGTACAGGCCGTCGCGCTGCTTGTGCACCCCGACGTGGTCGCGGGAGCCCGGCGGCGGTGGTGGCGGCGCGGGCCCATCCGGCAGCGTCTCGTGCAGGTACTCGCGCTCGAGCACCTCGCGGAACCGCTCGGCGCCCCAGTCGGCCACCAGGAACTTGAGCCGTGCCCGGCTGCGCAGCCGCCGGTAGCCGTAGTCGCGGAAGAGCCCGGTCACGCCCGCCCAGACATCAGGCACCTGCTCGGGCCGTACGAATACGCCAAGACGCTGGGCGAGCATCGGGCTGGTGGACAGCCCGCCGCCAACCCACAGGTCGAAGCCGGGGGTACCGTCAGGCCCGATCACGCCGACGAAAGACACGTCGTTGACCTCGTGCGCGGTGCACTGCGAGCCGCAGCCTGAGATCGACGTCTTGTACTTGCGCGGCAGGTTCACGAACTCCGGGTTGAGGGCCGCGACCGCCTCGGTCGCGCGCAATGTCGCGGTCGCGTCGAGCACCTCGCTGGCGTCGATCCCGGCGACCGGGCAGCCGAGTATGTTGCGCGGCACGTCGCCGCAGGCCTGCAGCGAGGACAGGCCCGCCTCTTCCAGGCGGTCCCAGATCGCCGGCACGTCCTCGATCCTGATCCAGTGGAACTGCACGTTCTGCCGGTCGGTGATGTCCGCCAGGTCGCGGCCGTACTCCTTAGCGATCCCGGCGACGGCGCGCAGCTGATGAGCGCTGAGCTGGCCGCCAGGGATGCGGACCCGCATCATGAAGTAGGCGTCCTCGATCTCGGCGTCCTCGAGCGCGCCAGTCCGGCCGCCACCGATGCCGGGGCGGCGCTGCGTGTACAGGCCCCACCAGCGGAACCTCCCGCGCAGATCGGTCGGGTCGATGGAGTCGAAGCCTGCACGCGAGTACCGGTTCACGATCCGGTCCCGCACATTGAGCCCGGGGTCGTCCTTCTTGAAGCGTTCTGCGGCATTCAGCGGCTCGAAGTGGCCAAGGGCCCACTGGCCCTGGCCGCGCTGCTGCGTGCGAGGCATGGCGGGAAATCCTTCTGCTTGAGGTCTGGCGCGTCTGCTGCGTCCGGCCCGGGCAAGACGGGCGGGACTGGGAGGCCGGGCCTTGACGGCCGGCGGAGGCGTAGCGCGGGATCAGAGCGAGATCAGCAGAAGGAAAGACAGATGGCGCTCGACACCCGCAAGAGGTCGACGTGGCGCCGGGAGACAAGCATCAGGTCCTGGCAGACGGCCGGGCGTATCATCGCGGGCCTCCGGGATCTCGGTGCTGCAAACCTTCTTGACCTTGACAGTAACATCGCCGGTTCGCGATCCCATACCCGGCGGAAGCCGGGACTTGCCAGCGCTGCGGCCCGGCAACGCCGACGCCGGAGTCGGGCGTCAGGCGGGTGAACTTCGCGTGAAGAAAAGCCGCGCGGTCTTGCCGCCGCAGCGGCGCCCTATCTTGAATGGCAGTGCGGCCATGGTGCCCATGTCGTCCGCGCTCAACTCCGCATTGTTAATGGAGGCACCAGTGGGCACCGCCAGGATCTTGGCTAGCTCGACCATCCGGTTGTCGCCAACCACCAACCTCTTCTTCTACGTCCTGATCTGGGCGGTCTGCATCGGCGGGGTCGGCGTGGTGCTCTGGTCCGCGCTGCGCTCCAAGCGATGGCCGCGCTGGACTACCCAGGACATCCTGATCGTCGCCGCGCTCGGCGTCCTGCTCGAGGTCTACGACAACGTCATCGGCGACCAGTTCATCACCCCGCTGCTCGGCGGCGGGAACTCCGTCCTGCACTTCTTGCAGATCCATGACCTGCCGTACATGTTCTTGCTGATGGTCGGGGTTGCGCTGGTGCGCAAGCCTGGCTGCGTCACCGCGATGGTGTTCATCAACTTCCTGCTCGCGGCGCTGCTGTTCGGGAGCGGCCACGGCGTGCTCGACTGGACCGACGGCCTGACCCAGGGAATCTTCTGCGACCTGTACATCGTCGCCAGGCGCGGCAAGGTCTTCGGCCCGTCGTCGAGCCCGCTCGGCATGGTGCTCGACGGCCTGGCCATCGGCATACTGCGCGGCGGGCCGAACGCGTTCCTCGGGGACTTCAACTTCGACCCGTATCTGAACGCCTCGTTCTCCACCTGGCTGCAGACGTGGAACGACACCTGGAGCAACGCCCTGTTCAACGGGATCGAAGCGGCGATCAGCGCCGTGCTCGCCAAGCGCGTGGCCGTGGCGGTCATCCCGTCCCTCGGCATCGGCAAGGCCAGGGCGGCGGCAGTCACGTCGGTGGACCCGTTCGCTGAAGCAGATGCTGGCGCCCCGGCAACTGCCGCCGATGCGGTCGCAGCGGGCCAGGCCGCTGCGGGTCAAGTCGGAGGCGAGACCTCGCCAGCGGATGGAGACCTACCGTGAGACGCGCCGCGATCACCTTCACTGTGCTTTCCGGCCTGCTGCTGATCCTTGGCTTGGTCGATTACCTGACCAACTACAACTTTGCCAACGACCAGGGCACGATCTTCGGCAACCCGAACGTGGTCGTCAATGATGGGGCGACGCTACTGATCGCCGGCGGCTTCCTCGTGCTGGTCTCCGCTTTGATGTGGATCCTGGCGAGGCGGAAGGACCAGGGCGATCAACGCCAGTCCTGAGCTGATCGCCGAGGACGTCTCGTTCGCCTACCTCGGTGCCGCGCGCGCGGCGCTACGGCACGTAAACTTCGCCGTCGCCCCTGGCGAGGTGGTCCTGATCACCGGCGCCTCGGGCTGCGGGAAGTCCACGCTCGCGCTCACGCTAGCCGGGCTGATCCCGTCGCGCGTACACGGCGAGCTGCGCGGCCGGGTGATGTTCGAAGGCAAGCCGCTATCCGGGCTGGCGCCGCACGAGGCCTCGCAGTTCGTTGGCATGGTCTTCCAGAATCCGAACCTGCAGTTGATCAACATGACCGTGCAGTCCGAGGTCGCGTTCGGGCCGGAGAACCTGGCGCTGCCTCAGCCGGAGGTCGCGGCCAGGGTCGACTGGGCGCTCGAGGTGACCGGCATGGCCGGGATGCGCACGGCAACCGTGGTCACCTTGTCGGGCGGGCAGAAGCAGCGCACGGTGATCGCGGCGACGCTGGCCATGCGGCCCCGCCTGCTCGTGCTCGACGAGCCGCTGTCCGACCTCGACCCGGTCGGCGCCCAGGAGGTGCTCGGCACGCTGCGGCGGCTCGCGGCGGACGAAGGCACTGGGGTGATCGTCATCGAACACCGGGTCGACGAAGTCGTCCCGTGGGCCGACCGGATCGTCCTGATGGACGACGGCAAGATCATCCTTGACCGCCCGCCGCGGGGGGCGTGGGACGATATCGAACCATGGACCGCCACCGGGGTGGGTATCCCCGACGTCGTGCGGCTCGCCAGGGCCGTTCCTGACGCCTTTCC
>DASWGE010000369.1:0-4672 GCA_036393895.1 Streptosporangiaceae bacterium
CTTTGCGACGAATGTTCGCGCAAGAGGCGCGTCGATGGCGTTCAGTGCAGTGCCGCGACCGGCTCCGGCCAAGGACAAGGAGGATCGGAGCGTGCAGGCACAGGCCGAGATGGAGCCGGCAGATGCGGTGGGCCGAGGCCGGCCGCGGCAGCTGCCGTGGCACCGCATTCTCGGCAGCGGCGGGCTGATCCTAGCGGCGCTGCTCTTCGCCTTGGCGCTCACCGCCTACCTAGTTGACCAGGCTGTGCACCGGCACGCGGTCTTGAACTGGTACGACCTCAATGTCTACAACGACTCCGGCCTGATCACCAGGCAGCTGCCTTCGATTCTCTACACGTGGGAACTGAGGGTCGGCGTCAAGTTCACCTACACCCCGTTCGCGGCGCTGGTATTCGCCGGTGGGTCGCTCATCCCTTTCTGGATACTGCGCTGGATCATGACGATTGCCAGCCTGGCGGCAATTCCGCTGACCGCCTGGCTCACGCTAGGCGCGATGGGGCGGCGGGGGGCCGGCCGGCTCGCGGCAACGCTCGCGGTCAGCGCCCTGGCGCTGTGGATCGAGCCGGTGGTGAAGGCCCTGTACCTCGGCCAGATCGAGCCGCTGCTGATGCTGCTTGTCGTCTGGGACCTCACCAGGCCGGACGCGAGGCGATGGAAGGGAATCGGCATCGGCATCGCTGCCGGGATCAAGCTGGTGCCGCTGCTCTTCATCCCCTACCTGCTGCTCGCCGGGAAGGTCCGCCAGGCGGCGATCGCGGCGGCGACGTTCATTGGGATGGTCGTGGCGGGCTTCATCGCCCTGCCAGCACCCTCTGCCTCGTACTGGCTCAGCGGGTACTTCATGCGGCCCGGCCGGACCGGAAGCGTCCACTCGCTGGTCAACCAGTCGCTCCTCGGCACGCTGGCGCGGCTGTACGGGACCGTCGCCCCGGCCCAGCCGGTGTGGCTGCCGCTGGCGCTCGTCGTGGCGGCCGGCGGCCTGGTCGGCGGCGCCATGCTTAGCCGGACCGGACGTCAAGTGCAGGGCTGGACGCTGGTCGGCATTACCAGCGTCCTCGTCTCGCCGATCAGCTGGGATCACCACTGGGTGTGGCTCGTGCCGGCCCTCGCGATGCTCGCTGGGCTGGCCATGAAGGCGCGTCCTATTGCCCGCGTCGCGTATGTGGCGGCGATCGTACTCGTCGCGGGCGTTACGGCCGCCTGGCCGTGGCAATTCAGCGGCCCGCGGGCCTATGTGCCGCGGCGCGGGTTGCTCGGCTGGTTCGTGAAGCCGCCTCAGGTGACGCAAATCATGGTCGTGCATGGCTGGAACCTGCTGACCTGGAACCTTTGGGTAGCGGTCGGCGCCGTGATCTACCTCGGCCTACTCGCCGCTGCGATCAGGGCCTGGCGCGCGCGCCCGCGCCGTCGGCTCGCTCCGGTGTCGGCCCAGAGCCCGGTCGATGCCCTGCTCGCCCGCGCCGACGCCGTGCTTCGGGGCGGTCCGCTGGCGGGTTCTGGCCAGCACAGCCAGAATGCCCAGGCCGGCTCCAACGGCAACTTCGGCTCCGACGGCAGGGCTGGCTCAAACGGCAGGGCTGGCTCCGAGGGCAGGGCTGGCTCTGACGGCAGGGCTGGCTCCGACGGTCAGCTCGGAGACGGCGAGGTTGGCAACGGCGAGATAGGCACGAATGCGAGCCGGCCGAAGGCAGGCGCGCCGCGGCCGGCTCGCTGACGATCTGGACTTTAGTACCTGCGCGGACTCCGGGTCCTAGCGCTGGGGTCCCTGGAGGCCGTTCAGCACGAACTCGGACGTGCGCTCGATGGCGTTGGCCCGCTCCTCGGCGGAGATCAGCGCGAGCGGTCCGTCGAGCAGCAGCGTGGCCAGGCCGTGTACCGCCGCCCAGGCGGGTATCTCAGCGCCTGCCCGCCTGGCAGGGTCAAGCACGCCAAGCTCGACAAGTTCGTCGAGCACCCCGCTGAGCAGCGCGTAAGGCCCTTCGGCCGTCATCCGCTCGGCCGTGTCAGGCCGCTGCTTTTCGGGTGGGCAGAACGCGGTGCGGAACAGGCCGGGATCGGTGAGGGCGAACCTGATATAGGCCAGTCCGAGCGCGCGCAGCCGCTGCACCGACTTCTGGGCGGGGTCTGGCATCGGGGTAACCGAATCCAGGCTCTGCCGCATGGCCGCTTCCAGCGCATCGAGTGCGCGCCGCCTGACCACGGCCAGCAGCTCGTCGTGATCAGCGAAGTGCCGGTAGGCCGCGGCTGCGGAAACGCCGGCTGCCCTGGCGGCGGCGCGCAACACGACAGCGTCGGGCCCTCCGGCACGCGCCATGTCGGTCGCCGCGTCGGCCAGGGCATTAGGCAGGTCGCCGTGGTGGTAACTGGCCCTGCGAAGACGACCGTGCCGCCCGCCGCGGCCATTGGTTGACTGCGCCATCACGTCATAGTGCTGCACAAACGCAAGGTACACAACGTCTGAGCGGCTCGGTCGGCTGGCCGGGCTCGTGGCCGCCCGCATAGCCTCAAACCTGTATGGGCGGCGACGGCGGGAGCGGCGATGAGCGGTAGGACAGCACGGCGGCGGGTGCGCAGGATTCGCATGGCTGACCCGCACGGCGAACCTCAGCTGACCGAGCGGTCGGACCTGCTGGCCGCCGAGGAGCCACTGGGGATCAGGGTGGCCGGCCAGGCACTGACGATGACGATGCGGACGCCCGGTGATGACATCGAGCTTGCCGCTGGGTTCCTGGTCGGCGAGGGGATCGTCCGTTCGGCTGACGACATCGCCTCGATCAAGGTCTGCGACGGGACGGGCTGCGGCCATGCCGGGCACGACGGCACGGGCAACATCGTCGACGTTGAGTTGCGCCCGGGCCTGGCCGTGACGCCCGCGCTGCGCAGGAATTTCATGACCACCAGCGCGTGCGGCGTCTGCGGGAAGGCGAGTACCGCCGAGCTTTTCGTTTCGCAATCGGTGGACATTAACCAAGACCACGCGGTAATCCCGGCTGGCAGGCTGACGTCGATGCCCGACGCGCTGCGCGCGGCCCAGCGCGTGTTCGCCAGCACGGGCGGGTTGCACGCGGCAGGAGTGTTCGGGCCCGATGGCGGGCTCCTGGCCGTCCGCGAGGACGTGGGCAGGCACAACGCCGTCGATAAGGTCGTGGGCTGGGCGCTGGGGCAGGGCCGCCTGCCCATGCGCGGCTGCGTGCTGCTGGTCAGCGGACGCGCATCCTTCGAGCTCGTCCAGAAGGCTGTGCTTGCCGGGTTCCCCGTACTGGCCGCGGTCTCGGCACCGTCGTCGCTGGCGGCCGATCTCGCCGCAGAGGCGGGCCTGACGCTCGTCGGATTCCTGCGCGGCGAATCGATGAACGTCTACACCCACGGCGACCGGGTGCTGACCGGAGCCCCGGCCGCCCGGTAAGCGGCCCGGCCCCGGGGCGAATCGCCACGTCAGGCCGGCTGGGCGTCGGTGAGCAGGCCGCGCCGGCGCCTGACCGCCAGGTCCGTCTTGGTGAAGATCGTGTCCACCACGATGCCGATCACGAGGATCACGATCATGATCGAGATCGCCGCGCTCAGGTCCTGGTTGTCCTGCGCGTTGTTCAGGAGGATCCCGAGCGACAGGTGACCGATGATGATCACGAGCAGTTCGCCGGCCATCAGGCTGCGCCAGGCGAAGGCCCAGCCTTGCTTGAGCCCGGCAAGGTAGGCGGGCAGCGAGGCCGGCAGGATCAGGTGCCGATACAGCGCGACCCCGCGCAGGCCCATGGTCCGGCCCGCCCGCAGTAGCAATGGCGGGGTGTAGTCCACGCCGGTGATCAGGCCGTTGGCGATCGAGGGCGCCGCCCCGAGCACCATGACGAACAAGATCGCCGAGACTGATGTGCCGAACAGGATGATGGCGAACGGGAACCAGGCGATCGACGGCATCGTCTGCAACCCGCTGATGATCGACCCCGTTGCCGCGCGCAATGGCGGTATCCGGGACACGACCGCGCCGACTACCGATCCGATGACAAGCGCGAGCAGGTAGCCGGTGACGGCGGTCTGCGCGGTGTTCCCGATCGCTTGCCAGAGCTGGGCGTGCTGCAGCTGGTCCCACAGGTTGGCCAGGCCGGTGCCCGGGCCTTTAACCAGCCCGATGGCGGTGTCGCCGTGGAAGTTGCTCAGGTAGAACAGCTGCCAGGCGCCTAGGACGAGGCCGATCGCGAGCAATTTCGGCCAGATAGCCGTCCACGCCTTCCTGGCCAGCCTCCAAGGCGAGCGGCCGGTGCTGACCGGGCCGAGCTCCAGGCTGTCGAGACCGGTGATCGCCGAGGTCTGGGTCGCGGCGCCCGGCGCACCGGAGGTCTGCGTGCTAGCCATGCCGCCTCATCTCCTCCCGTAGCCTGTCGGTTACCGTGCTGGCCAGCTGGGCGACACTGGCCGAGTCGATCCGCCGCGGCCCGGTCCTCGGCACGTCGTACTGCTCGATCACCCGGCCAGGCCGGCTGCTGAGCAGGACGACCCGGTCGCCGAGCCTGGCTGCCTCCCTGACGTTGTGCGTAACGAACAGCACCGTCAGCGAGCGCTCCGAGCAAATCCGCTCGAGCTCGTCGTGCAGCAGGTCACGCGTCATCGCGTCGAGCGCGCCGAACGGCTCGTCCATCAGCAGCACGTCGGCGTCCTGGGCCAGCGCGCGGGCAAG
>DASWGE010000370.1:0-1649 GCA_036393895.1 Streptosporangiaceae bacterium
ATGCGCGACTTCGCGGCCAACCTGGCCGCCCGGATTACCGCGGCCGAGCGGGGCGAGACGGTGCAGGCAGCCGCCGCCGCGGCCGGCGGATTCGCGATCGGCCTGCGCGCCGCCTTGATGGCGCTGCGGCGAGTATTCCGCCGGTTCTTCGTCCCCTATCAGGCTGCGAGCTGAGGAGAACACGCCATGGTCTTGTGGTGGATAGGCAACGCCATCCTGCTGCTGGTCATCCTGCCGGTGGTGATCGCCCTGCTGAACCGGGTGCTCGCCGCCCTTGAGCGGATCAGGGCGGCCTGCGACAACATCCTGGCCGGCGGTGGCGCGCTGGTCGGCGAGCTGGAAGGCGTTCCCGGGGGACTCGCAACGACCGATACCACCGTCCGCGCCATCTCGGTCGGCGCCGTCAGGTACGCCGGTTCCGTCGCCAAGCTGCTCGGCTAGCCGGGACTACGGACTAACGAGAAAGGAGCACGAGTCATGCCTGCAGCTGCCTGGGTCACCCTCATCATCGCGGCGCTGATCATCGCCATCACCGCGGTGGGTTTGCTGCGCGTCATATTTCATCTCCGCGCCATCGGTGCGACGCTGCGGCAGGTCACCGGCGGAGTCGCCGCCGTCGCGCAGCTGACCAGTACCGTGCCCGACCGGCTGACGTCGGTGAACGCCAGCCTGAAGCCGGTCAGAGATTTCTGCGAGACGGTCTGACGGGCGAAGGAGACGACAGATGAGCCATTACGTCCTGGCGCAGGTCGCCGGGAACAGCACCAGCACCTTCGGCTGGATCCTCGGCTATGTGATCGGCGGCGTGATCGTCCTTGTGGTGGTCGCGCTTGTGGTGCCGATCCTCATGCTGGCCCGGTCGATCGGTGCCGAGGCACCCAAGATTAACGACGAGCTAGCCAAGGCCGTGCGTAACACCGCGGCGCTCGGTGGCCTGCGCACGACCATCGAGCACGCCACGATCATCATCGGCGGCCTGCAGCGCGGCCGCGCAAGGCTGGGAGGGTAGCGATGCGTGATCTGGCTATGACCTCGACCGAACACACCCTCTGGGTGAGCGTAATTATCGTGGGCTTCGTCGTCGTGCTGGCCGTCGCAGCGCTGCTGAGCCTGCTGATCTACCTGGTGAAGATCATCGACCGGCGCGTGGTGGAGGTCAGGGACACACTGAAAGCCGCCGCGGCCAATACCGCAGACACCGTGCTGATCCCGCAGGTCGCCGACGGAGTAGAGGCGGTGCTCGCCGAGGGCCTGCAGCATCACCTGTTCCTCGGCAGGGTCCTAGGAAAGGTCAAGGCATGACCAGCCTCGTCGTCCTGACTGTCGTCGACATTGTCTTGCTCGTCGCCGGACTCGCGCTCTACCTGTACTGGGCGGGGTCGCTGCTGAACAGGATCGCGGCGAATCTCGAAGACAGCTTCGAGTCGGCCGCGGCGATCCTCGGGCATGCCAGGCTGATCGGCCCCGGCGTGGAGCACATTAACCGGACCGGCGGCGTGGTGGCCGGCGCGCTGCCGCTGCTGTACGGGATGGCCGAGGAGATCGTGTCAGGCGTCACGCCGGCCACGGAGCAGCATCAGGCTGGCCTAGCCCCCGAGCCCGTCAGGCCGGCGTCGGGCCGGCGCCGGTCCCGCCAGCTCAACGCGGTC
>DASWGE010000371.1:0-1567 GCA_036393895.1 Streptosporangiaceae bacterium
CGCGCCAGGAGCCGGATGCCGCGATGGCACGTCCTCAGCGGCCTGAGCGAGCAGCCCGCCGCCTGCGCGGTACGCGGCTGCTTTCACAGCGCTGGATCCGACGTCGATGCCGACCAGGCTCACCGGCGCATTGTGTCTTGACGCGCGGCCGGCTGACAAGGGCGGAAATCAGCATGCCCGCGGATGGGCATTGGTGATTGTCCGCATCGTCGTTACCCTGCTCGCAGTGATCTCGGCGGCCTGAGGGAGCAGGGGCATGACAACGAGCTTCGGGAAGACCCTTCGGCTGGCCAGCCTGTTCGATCCAGATACCGGCGCGCCTGAGCTCCCATCGCCTGCGCTGATTGTCGACCTGGGTCGCTTTGAGTTGAATGTGGCCGCCGCCGAGGACTGGTTCAGGGGAACCGGCAAGAAGATCCGGCCGCACGTCAAGACCCATCGCACCCCCGCGCTGGCACTCCGGCAGCTGACGTCAGCCGCCGCAGGGCTGACCTGCGCGACGGTCGGCGAGGCCGAGGCCATGGTGCAGGCGGGAGCCAGCGACATCCTGATCGCCAATGAGATTGTCGACAGCGGGAAGCTCGGGCGCATCGCGGCGCTGGCTCATCGTGCGCAGGTGTGCGTGGCGGCCGATTCGCCCGATGCGGTGACCGCGCTCGCCGAGGCAGCATGCGCGGCCCACTCGACTGTCGCCGTGCTGGTCGACGTGGACGTCGGCCTTGGCCGGTGCGGGGTGGCCGGACCGGCGGCGGCAACCGCGCTCGGCGCGATGGTCCAGCGGTCTGCCGGGTTGCGGCTCGCCGGCCTGATGGGTTACGAGGGCAGGAGACGGCTGAGCGATCCGGACCGGGCCGCCGTGATCGAGCGCGCCTACGCCACGCTGGCCGAGGTTAAGCAGTCGTTCGACCGGGCGGGCCTGCCCGCCGGCACAATCTCAGCCGCCGGGACATCCACCCTGCGCGAAGCGCTGGCCGATCCGTTCGTCACCGAGATCCAGGCGGGCACATATGCGCTGATGGAGTCCGACATCGACGGTCTAGGGCTGCCGTTCGAGCCTGCGCTCTGGATTGTCGCGACCGTGATCAGCCGCGCGCCTGACCGCGCAGTGCTCGACGTCGGACGCAAGTCCGTCGCGAGCGACTACGGCCCGCCTCGACCGCTGGCCCACGGGGCTGAGGTTGTGGCATTCAACGAGGAGCACACCACGCTGCGGTTCGATCCTGCCGCTGGGCCGGTTCCGGCGCTCGGCCAGCGTGTCGTCCTGCGGCCTGAGCACGTGCGGCTGACCTTCAACCTGCACGATGTCGTGTGGCTCGTCTACCCGGACGGATCGCTGGAGAAGGCGCAGGTCTCGGCGCGCGGCCGCTCGTGGTGAGGGACGTAGCTAACCACCGAACGGCGTCATGTCGCAGCTGGTCGCGTCGAACAACTGGCAGCAGGACAGGCACCATGGCCGCCGCACGACCCTGGCGTCCTTGCGGCTGACCCAGAACCCGGCTGGGTTCTCGCGGCAGTGGATGCAGAGCTGCACGGTCCGCGGCAACAGGCCGCGCGGGAGACTGGTTCG
>DASWGE010000372.1:0-5075 GCA_036393895.1 Streptosporangiaceae bacterium
CGGCGCCTGGCGAGCGCGCGAGCTCCGCCATCGCCGTCTCTGTATGCCAGCGAGGTCGTCGCGAGCTCGGGAGCGAGCTTCGCGCGAAGCGCTAGCGGCAGTTCCCTGAGAGTGCTCGCCGGGAAATCGTCAAGCGCACCCGCGGCCGCGAGCAGCGTGAGGATCCGCTCCGTTGTCTGGACTGGAATTCCGCGTCCGGCTGCGGCTGCTATGACCTGATCGCGGTCGCGGCTGCCGTCGAGTAAGCCGATGACGAAGGCGGCATGGCCCATCCCGGATAGGGCAACTGCCCGTCTCGGATCGATTCCGATCTGCAATGTGTCACGGTCACGCCAGACGGGCAGTAAGCCTGACTTGAGTGCTGGTCGCATGGTTGCAGCCTGCCACCCGGGTCGGACAGCCGTTCGGTCCAGGCGGCGCCTTCCCGTGGCGCCTTCCCGTTCGTGATCACGCGGTTTGTGCTCAAAGAGCAACCACACCCGCGTGATCATCTTCGGTGCAGCCAGGGAGGGGTCCAGTCGAGGAGGGGTGCAGCTGAGCAGGACAGTATTCCGACGGTGGCTTGGCCCGCCAGGCAAGTCTTTGTCTGGGGGGTCTTTGTCTGGCGGGTCTTTGTCTGGCGGGTCTTTGTCTGGCGGGTCTTTGTCTGGCGAGGTCGGGCCTGAGTGGTCCTGTGGACAACGCTGTGCGCTGTATGGGGAGACCGGGGGGTCCCTGTGGATATGTGCGGGCCAACACGTGTGCATTTCAGCACGGAACCCTGAATTGGGCGGTTGCACTGGCACTTCGGCGTCCACCGGCTGTGGATAACGAACGGACCCAGTCCCCCGGCCCATCCGGTGTGCGGGCGCATCCGGTGTGCGGGCGCATCCGGTGCGCGGGCGCGACCGCCCGGACCTGCTCAGGCCCTAGGGGTCGTTGCCGGAGCCGGGGTCGTTGCCTGAGTTGGGCTCGGTTCCGGGCTGGGGTTTGCCCGCTGGCCCCGTTCCGCCGCCGGCCCCCGTGCCGCCGGGAGGCTCGGTTCCACCGGGAGGCTCGGTTCCGCCGGGAGGCTCGGTTCCGCCGGCAGACTCCGCTTCTGCGCCACCCGCCGCGGCACCGCCGTCCTCGGTCAGGCCGGAAATGTCGAGCTCGGGTCGGCCGCGAACGAATCCTTCTGGGTCATCGAGATCCTCGGCGGTCGGCAGCAGATCGGGGTGGCCCCAGACCTGGTCACGGCCGCCGACGCCGCGTGCTTCGGTCAGCGCGCGCCACATCGTCGCGGCCTCGCGGAGTCGCCGCGGTCTGAGTTCCAGGCCGACGAGGGTGGCGAAAGTCCGTTCTGCGGGGCCGCCGGTTGCCCGCCGGCGCCTGATCGCCTCGGCTAGCGCGTCGGCCTCGGGCAACCGATTGTGCGCGGCATCAGCGACAACAGTCGACACCCACCCCTCGACCAGCGCGAGCAGCGTTTCTAGCCTCGCCAGCGCGGCCTTCTGTTCCTCGGTGTCCTCAGGCTGGAAGGTGGCCGCTCCCGAGATCGCGGCCTCCGGGTTCTCGAGATCGATCTGCTGCATCGCGTCGCGCAGCGAGTCGGCGTCTACGTTGATGCCGCGCGCGTAGTCCTCGACGGCGCCGAGCAGACGCGCCCGAAGCCAGGGAACGTGGCTGAACAGGCGGTGATGAGCGGCCTCGCGCATGGCGACGAAGAGCCTGACCTCGTCCTCGCCTACCGATAGGCCAGCGCCGAACGCCGCGACACCTGCGGGGAGCAGCGCGGCCGTCCCCTCGGGGCCAATTGGCAGGCCGATGTCGCTCGAGCTGATGATGTCCTCGGCGAGCGTCCCGACTGCGGCGCCTGCCTGGCCGCCGACCATCATTCCGCCGACCCTGCGCATCATCTCACTGAGGCCGCCTAGGCCCAGGCCGCCGAGGCCGCCTGCGCCCGCACCGCCGGTGAGCGCAGCCATGGCGGACCGCAGATCGGGCGGAAGCTCGTCCAGATCCGTTTCGCTGACCGAGAGCATCCCGCCCATCGTGTCGACGGCACGCTCGGCGATGGGCTGGCAGAGCGTCTTCCAGACCGGCATCGTGGCCTCGACCCACTCCGAGCGGCTCCACGCCTTGATCGTGCGGATCCCGCTGGGCAGCGAGGTCGCGTCCTCAAGCCAAAGGTCGGCGAGCCTGACGGCTTCCACGACGGCCACGCGCTGGTTGTCCAGGACGCTCGGATCTCCTTTCGCGACGATCGTCTGCCTGGCTGTGTTCTTGGCCAGGTCCCAGTTCACCGGCCCGCCCTGGTACGACATCGCGTCGGCGACCTGGCGGAGCGCGTCGGCGAGCTGTTGCGGATCGCCGAACGGACCGCCTGGCCCCATTGGGTCGCCGGGGCTTCCCGGCCCGCCGGGCTGTCCAGGTCCGCCGGGGCCTCCCGGCCCGCCAGAGCCTGGTCCGGACCCGCCGCCCGAGCCTGAGCCGCCGGTGCCGGACCCGCCCGAGCCGGATCCGCTCGCACCGCCTGAACCGTGTTCCTGGTCATCGCCGGGTTGCCCAGGCAGGCCAAAGCCGAAGGGAGGCTCACTCATCGCCGTAGTCTCTCAGGCAGGATGGAACTGTCACATTCGCCAAGTTATCCCAGGAGCGCTTCGCGGTGAGCGACCGAGTAGCCAAGGTTCGCCAAGGGCGGAGCGATGCGGGGAGCCGCCGGAGCAGCCGGCGCGGCGCCGGCCAGCCCCGCGCGGCCCGGCGCGGGCCGGCTGACGGCGTCTCGCGTGACCTGCCAGTTGTCGCGGTGACTGGAGCAGCCCACGACCTGGGGCTAGCGTTGACAGCGCGGCTGGCGCAGTCGCACCGGTTCAGCCGGGTCGTCGCGATTGACGACCATCGCGGCGACCTGACCGGCGTCATCTGGCGCGTCGTCAACATCCGTGACCCGGCGCTGGCCGGTCGGCTATCGGGCATTGATGTGATCGTGCACACTGACCTCGACCTGGCCGCCGACTCGGATCCGAAGGCCAGGCGGGCCCGCAACGTGCGCGGCGCGCAGACGGTGCTGACCGCGGCGGCGGCCGGCGGCATCGGCCGGGTGGTCCTCGTCACCAGCGCGATGGTGTACGGGGCGAAACCAGACAATCCAGTACCGCTCCCCGAGACTGCCCCTCTCAACGCCGACCTCGATGGCAGCGTCGTCGGTGACTTCATGGAAATCGAGCAGCTCGCCGAGCGCTCGCCGCGCACCAACCCAGGCATGGCGATCACCGTCGTCCGCCCTGCTGCTCTGGTCGGCGAGGGCATCGACACCGTGATTACCAGGCATTTCGAGTCGCCGCGGCTGCTGGCGGTGAAGGGCTGCGCCCCGCGCTGGCAGTTCTGCCACGTGACTGATCTGCTCTCCGCGATCGAGCTGGCGGCCGCGGCGGAGGTCAAGGGTGCGTTCGCAGTCGGATCAGACGGCTGGCTTGAACAGGGCCAGGTCGAGGAACTGTCTGGCCTGCGGCGGATCGAGCTGCCCGCCGGCGTAACGTTCGCCACCGCGCAGCGACTGCACCGGGCCGGAATCACGCCAGCTCCGGTGTCTGACCTGCGCTATGTGGTTTATCCGTGGGTCGTCGACTGCATGGCGCTGCGGGAAGTCGGCTGGCAGCCCACCGTCACCAACGAGGAGGCACTGCAGGTGCTGCTCGAGCAGCGCGCCGGTCGCTACGCCGTGGCGGGCCGCCGCCTCGCGAAGAAGGACGCGACAATCACGGCGGCCGGCGCCACCGTCGCGGTCATCGGCACCGCCGCGATCGTGCGTCAGGTGCGCAAGCGCCGCCGCGAGTCCTGACTGGCGTGATGTGCCGCGGCGCGATGTAGCGTGGCCGCGTGAACGTCATCCGGCTCGCCGAGCTGCGCGAGGAGCCCCTCTCTGTCGACGAGGTCTACGCCGCTGTCACCGACCCGGCGGCAGGCGGCATCGCCGTGTTCGCGGGGACAGTCCGTGATCATGATGACGGCAGGTCCGTGACCGAGCTGTCGTATTCGGCCCACCCGTCGGCCGCCGACGAGCTCCGCAAGGTCGCCGAGAAGATCGCGCAGCGATTCGATCTGCACGCGGTCGCCGCCGTGCACAGGGTTGGTGACCTGGCGATCGGCGATCTTGCCGTCGTGGTCGCCGTGTCCAGCGGTCACCGCGCCACCGCGTTCGACGCATGCCGCGCCTTGATCGACGACCTGAAGGCGACCGTGCCGATCTGGAAGCATCAGCGCTTTGCTAGCGGCGACAGCGAGTGGGTCAACAGCGCGTAACCTTGCCCGCATGTCACGTCGCGCGCTTACCCTTCTGATCGCTGGCATCGGCGTCCTCGCCTGCCTGGTCGTCGTGTTCGCGGTGCCCGTGCCCTACGTCGCGTTGCTCCCAGGTCCGACGTACAACACGCTCGGCCCGCTGCACGGCAAGCCAGTAGTTCAGATCAAGGGCCATCCCACGTTCCCGGCGTCCGGCCACCTCAACATGGTCACCGTCTCCTACATCGGCGGCCCCGGGTCGAACCCGCCGTTCAACATCCTCGCCGCGATCCAGGCATGGCTCAGCCCGCACGAGGCCGTCGTGCCGCAGCAGGAACTCTTTCCGCCCGGCCAGACCCAGGAGCAGGTGGTTAAGCAGGATTCCCTGCAGATGGTGAACTCCCAGCAGAGCGCCGAGGCGGCGGCGCTGTGCCACCTGGGCATCAGGTTCACGACGGTCGACACGATCGCGAGCACCATCCGCGGGCTGCCCGCCGCCGGGCGGTTGCACCGCGGTGACGTGATCACGGCCGTCGATGGCAAGCCGGTGACGTGCCGGTCTACAGCGGCCTCGATGATCGAAGCGAGAGCCGCGGGGCACCGGGTCGTACTCACGGTCATGCGCGGTGGCACCAGTCGGACTATTGCTCTCCGGACGGCCAGCTACCAGGGCCAGCCCGTGATCGGGGTACACGTCGTCGAGTCGTTCAAGTTCCCGTTTAAGGTGAAGATCAACATCGGCAATGTCGGCGGTCCGAGCGCCGGGCTGATGTTCGCCCTCGCGATCATCGACAAGCTGACTCCCGCGAACCTGGCTGGCGGCAAGTTCGTCG
>DASWGE010000373.1:0-13159 GCA_036393895.1 Streptosporangiaceae bacterium
GGCAGGCCGGCGCTTCTCGGCGAACGCCGCGATACCCTCGCGCCGGTCCGCCGAGCCGGCCGCCGTCCGCCAGGCCGCGTCCTCGACGTCCAGCGCGGCAGCGAGAGCCAGCCCAGCCCCGTTCCTGAGCGCCTGCTTCGCGGCCCGGACGGCGACTGGCGAGTTCGCCGCGATCTGCCGTGCCAGATCCAACGCGGTTTCCCTGGCCTGGCCGACGGGAACGAGCCGGTCGGCTAGGCCGATCGCCGCGGCCTTGTCGGCCGCGACCCGCCGGCCGGAGAAGATCAGGTCAGCGGCCCGGCCTGGCCCCACCCTGCGCGCCAGCAGTTGCGTGCCGCCGCAGCCAGGGACCAGCCCGACGGTCACCTCAGGCAGGCCGAGTTCCGCTGTCTCGTCAGCGACGATGACGTCGCAGCTCAGCGCCAGTTCGCAGCCGCCGCCCAGCGCGAACCCGTGCACCGCGGCGATGACGGGCTGAGGCAGCGCGAGCAGCGCCCAGAACGCGGCCCTGAACGTCGGCCGTTGGGCCATGATCTGCGCATCACTCATCGCGGCGCGCTCCTTGAGATCCGCGCCGACGCAGAATGCTCGTTCTCCCGCTGCCGACAGGACAATGGCGCGGACCTGAGGATCCGCTGCGAGGGCCAAGAAATGAGCCGTCAGTTGGACGAGCGTCGCCGTGCTGAGCGCGTTCATTACTTCGGGCCGGTCGAGCACCACCTCTGCGATCCCGTCGGCCTCGCGGCGCACGTGTACGCCACCGCTCGCAGTCATAGCTGTCAGGCTAGCCTGGCCGCCCGTCAGGTCCCGTCGTCAGCCGGTCCGACCCGGCCCAGCGTGGCCTCCTCGTCGCCCACCAGCTGGAACAGGACCGCTTGCACGCGCTGCACATCGGGGATCTCGGTCAGCACCAGCTGGCCCGTCTCGCCTGGCGACTCGACGATCAGCCGGCCGCAGCCGAATATCCGGTCGAGCAGTCCCTGCGAGAACGACACGTCACTGATCCGGTTCAGCGGAAAATCGCGGCCCGACCTGGAGATAATCCCCTCGCGCAACCGCAGCCGCCTGGTCGTCACCTCGTAGATGGTGGTCCGCCACCGCAGGAAGGGCGTGCCGAACCAGATCACTGCAGCGAGCAGCGCGACGAGTCCGACGATGAGGCGGATCGTGCCGTGTCCAGCCACGCTCGGCGGCAGGACGAGCATGATCGTGATCGCCGCTGCGACGATCAGCAGCAGGACGAGGGCCGGCCGCACCATTATCTTGGCGTGCGGGTGCAGACGGAGGACAAGCTGCTCACCGTGGGTCAAGTCTGCATTGGGCACATGTCCCATGATGGCAGTTAACAGGGGAAGTGACTAACCTTCGGCGCCGATGATCTGAATCGGCACGGATCGCGCCGCCAGGCCGGGAGCGCACTCATCATGGCGCGCCAGATCGCCATCTCTGGCAGGGTTCGCCATATGCACTTGATTGACAGGCTGAGCAAGGCTCAGCGGGTCGTCGTGGTCGTCGCCCTCGGACTTGCGCTGGCAGCTGTGGGCAGATATCTCGTCAGCCTCGGAGGCGGGCTCAGATTCGGGCATTGCTGGTACTCGCCCTTGACCTCGTCGACTGTGGCGCCCGCTACCGGCCTTCCGGCCTGGCTGCGCCTGATCATCTGGCTAGCGCTGATCGGCCTGTGGGCACTCGCGTCCGTCAGAGTCCTACGGCCATCGCCGGCGCACGCCGCCTCCGATTGACGTCGTCTCAGCATCGGCGACGCCACCGATGCTGCCCAGCCATGAAGACGCTCGGCTATCCGACGCCTTACTGCCAGCGCGGCGCGGATCAGTTCTGCGAGGAGCCCGCGGTTCGTGCGCGTCAGCGGACGTGGATGACGTCTCCGGCGCTGACGGCAACCAGGCCCCCGCTCGCCGGGCCGGCCACTGGCAGGCCAGAGACGTCCGATCCGGCAGCTGCGGGGGCTCCGTGGGCCGGCTCGACCAGAAGCTGCCCGGCGCCGTCCACGTCGGCTGCGGTCCCGGTCAGGACCCGGCCGCCGGCCAGCAGGACCCGGACCGGCCGCCCCATTGTCGTGCACAGTGACAGATATTCCTCCCGGAGGCCGGACAAGATGGGATCACCGGCCGCTGCCTCCCGCCAGCGCAGATACCAGTGCTCGAGCTGCCGCAGGATGGCCGCGAGCAGCCCGGTCCGGTCGGCGCTGGCCGCGCGTGCGACTTCCAGCGACGTCGCAGTCGCGACAGGCAACTCGTGTTCGCGGCCCAGGACATTGATTCCGATGCCGACGACGATCGCGTCGCCCGACTGTTCGGCGAGAATGCCGGCCAGCTTGCGGCCGCCGACCAGCACGTCGTTAGGCCACTTCAGACCGGCGTCGACGCCGGTCTCCCGCCGCAGCGCGCTCACCGTGGCGACCCCAGCAAGCAGCGGCGCCCAGCCCCTGGCGGGCGGCGGAACCCGATCAGGCCGGAGCAGCACGGAGAACGTCAACGCCGATCCGGGCTGAGCGTGCCAAGACCGCCCCAGCCGGCCCTTGCCGGCGGTCTGCGCCTCGGCCGCGATAACCAGGCCCTCGGGGGCCCCGCCCGCCGCCAGCTTGAGCACGTCCTCGTTGGTCGACCCGGTCTCGGCGACCACGCGGATGTCGGTCCAGATCGTCGCAGGAGTCGCAGGACCGCCCGCGGCGGTCGCGTCGCCGGGCAGGGTCGGCCGCGCCGCCCGCAGCGCCGCCCGCAGCCGCGCCGCGTCGAGCGGCGCGGCTGGCAGTGCATCTGGACTGGCCGGCGCCATGCTGCCGATTCTCCTCGCCCCAGGGCCCGCTCACGCGGGCAGGCCCGCCACGAAGACGGCCGCAACGAGCCCGGCGGGCCGGCTCAGGTGTCGCGCTGATGAACCACTGGCAGCGCCTCAAAAATGCGATCCGGCCCTACTTGCGGCGTGTCAGGAAATCTGCTGGCATAGGCGCAACGCCCACACCGTCGCGCGGAACCGGGTGAGCCCAGGAAACGGCGGGCTTCAGCGCAGGCAAAGACGGGCCAGGTAAGGAGATTCGGCGGGTGGCGATTAGTTTCCGCACGCTGCTGGCTGCATCCGTCGTCGTGCCGCTCGCGCTAGTGACTGGCTGCACGGCGGGCGGCCCGGCAGGGATCGGCACCGGTCATCGTGGCGGCCCGGGCTCCGGCCACATTCCGAGTCGGCCGGGTTCGGCCCACGTCTCCTTGTCAGAAACAGGCAGCACCTTGCTCTATCCGCTTTTCGGGGACTGGGCATCGGCCTATCACCGGGAATTCCCCAGCGTCTCATTCACGACGGCCGCGACCGGCTCGGGAACCGGCATCGCCGGCGCGTCGTCGGGAACCGCGGATATCGGCGCCTCAGACGCCTTCTTGTCCAGCGGCAACCTGGTCGCCAATCCCGGCCTGCTGAACATCCCGCTCGCGGTCGCGGCCCAGCAGGTCAATTACAACCTGCCGCGGCTCGGCCGGGGCGTCCACGTCAGGCTCAGCGGCGCCCTGCTCGCCCGGATGTACCGTGGCCAGATCACCAGCTGGAACGACCCGGCTATCGCCAGGCTCAACCCGGGCGTCTCGCTGCCCGGCATCAAGGTCGTGCCGCTGCACCGGGCGGAGAGCTCGGGCGACACGTTCCTGTTCTCCAGCTACCTGTCCACGGGCGACCCGCTCTGGAATTCGGCCATCGGATACGGCACGACCGTGGCCTGGCCGCATGTCGCCGGCGCGCGGGCCGAGCAGGGCAACGGCGGAATGCTCACCGGCTGCGCAGCGACACCGGGCTGCGTCGCCTACATCGGGATCAGCTACCTGTCGCAGGCGCTGAAGGCCGGGCTTGGGGAGGCCGAGTTGCAGAACGCGGCCGGCCAGTTCACCCTCCCGACCGGCGCGAGCCTGCGCGCGGCGGTCGCGAGCTTCGTTCCGGCGACACCGGCGAACGAGACGATCTCCATGGTCAACGGCCCTGCCCGGGCCGGGTACCCGATCGTCAACTACGAGTATGCGATCGTCGCCGCCCGGCAGCCGTCGGCGGCCAAAGCCCGCGACATCAAGGCCTTCCTGCACTGGGCCATCACGGCCGGCAACTCGGCCCGATACATGGACCGGGTCCGGTTCCAGCCGCTGCCGCCGCCGGTCCAGTCAGTCGCCGACGCTCAGATCGCGAGGATCAGGTGACCGCCGTCGCGCCACCCGGCCAGGCCGGAGGACCCCAGACCGGAGCACCCCAGACCGGAGCACCTCAGACCGGGGGATCTCAGGCCGGGGGATCTCAGGCCGGGACAGCGCCCCCGGCACACCGGGGCTCAAGTCAGCGCAGGCGTCCGCGCGCAGCGGGGACGCCTGCCATCTTGCGGCTGCTCCTGATCGGGCTGACCGCGGGGTCGCTGGCCTGGGGCGTCGTCGGGGCCCTGGCGATGAGCCAGCACGCGTCCGCCGCCGACCGGATCGTCACGGCGATCGAGCCACTCAGCCTCGACGCCCAGCAGATGTACCGCTCGCTCTCGGACGCCGACGTCACCGCGACGACCGCGTTCCTCGCCGGGCCGCCCGAGCCGCTCGCCGTGCGGCAGCATTTCGAGGCCGACATCGCCCAGGCGGCCGCCGACCTGGCCGCGCTGCGCAATGCCGGAGCCGTGGCTGGCAGCGGCCAGACCGCAGCCAGGCTCGACGCCGGCCTGGCCGCGATCTCGGCGAGCCTGCCTGTGTATACCGGCTATGTCGCGCAGGCCAAGACCTACAGCTCGCTCGGATTCCCGCTGACCGGCGGCTCGTTCATGCAGGTGGCATCGGAGGAGATACACCTGCGGCTGCTGCCCGCCGCGCGGTCGGTCTACGCGCAGGTGAACGCCGCCCTCGCCGCCCAGAGCGCGCGGGCGACCGGCCTGCCCTGGATTGTCGTCGCCGTGGCGCTGGCGCTCGCGGTCGGCGTCGCCCTCGTGCGCACGCAGCGCTGGCTGCGGCGGCGCACGCACAGGATCGTCAACTACGGCCTGCTCACCGCGACGCTGGCCGCCGCGATCAGCGTGATCTGGATCCTCGCCGCGTTCGCGATCGCCCGATCGGATTTTCAACAGGGCCTAGGGCATGGATCGAGCCCGGCCGAGACACTGGCCCAGGCGGGCATCTCCGCGCAGCAGGCGCGCGGAGATCAGGTACTCAACCTGATCTCCCGCAGCGGGAGCACGTCGTTCCAGCAGGACTTCAATGCCATGCGCGCCAGGATCGGCCCGGGACCAGGCACGCTCCTAGCGGCTGCCGCCGCTTCGTCGCCGGATAACACAGCTGCCCGCGCCGTGGCGGCCGCTGGCCGGGACGCGACCCGCTGGTACGCGGTCGCTGGCCGGGTATTCAAGCTGGACCTGGCGGCCAGCTACGCGGCCGAGACGCAGCTGGTGATCGGCACCGGGCCGGACAGCTCATCGGCGGGATTCAGCAGGCTCGAGTCCGACATCGGCCGGGCGATCGCCGCCGACCAGGTCGTGTTCCGCCAGCACGCCAGTGCCGGTCGCGGAGCGTTCGCGAACCTCGAAGCCGTGGTGGTAGTGGCAGCGCTGCTGATGGCGGCCGGCAGCGCGTGGGGCCTGTCGCGCAGGCTTGCGGAGTACCGGTGAGGGCCGGCGACCCGACCCAACAGGATCGGGCACTGCGATGATGCCGCTGACGCTCACCAGGGACCAGGCCCAGGCTGCCGTCGCGACCGCAGCGGCGGAGCGCGACGCCATCCAGGCGAACCTGCTCGACCTCGACGGCAGCTTCGGCAAGCGCATGCTCGCCGGAGCCACCCTGTCCGGCGAGACCAGGAAGCGCTGGGAGGCGGCGTCGGCGGGGCTCGCGGCGCTGTGGGAGACGTTCTCGGCCTACTCAGCGGTCATCGACCGCGCCGCCGGGATCCTGACGCAGCCAGGCCGGCTGCCGTCCGCCCGGCTCGAGGAGGTCTCCGGCCTGCTGACCGGCGCGTCGGTGCGGCTGCCCAGGGCCCCGGTGCCGCTCGGAGAGCGCGATCTCACCGCTGGCGGTGACGCGCGGCTGACCCTCGCCGAGGCCGTGGTTCAGATGAAGCGTGCCTTCACCGCGCTGGCCGGCGAGGTGACAGCGGCCGAGACCGTGTGGAACGAGATATCCGACGGGCTGCGGCAGGTCGCCGACTGCCTGGACGAGGCCAGGCGCCAGTCAGCCCAGGTAACGGACGGCGAGGTGACCGACGGGCTGCCACAGGCCGATTCCTCCCTGGCCCAGCTTCGCGAGCGGCTGAACTCCGACCCGCTCTCGCTGTGGCGGCAGAACCGGGTCGATACCGGGCAGCTCGACCGGCTGAGGGAACAGGCGGCGGCGGTAGCGGCGCGTTCGGCCGGCCTGGCCAGGACCATCCAGGAGGCTGACCAGCGGATCGCCGAGGTCTCGGCGACCGTCGCCGCAACGGCACAGGCCTGGCAAGATGCGACAGCGGCGCGTGAGCGCGCTGCCGCCCGCGTCCTTGTTACGGCGCTCGATCCTTTGCCTGACATCAGCGGGCTTGACAGTCGGCTCGGCGGCCTGGCCGGCCTGAAGGCCGCCGGGCGATGGACCAGGCTGGCCTCCGAACTCGACCTGGTCGGCAAGCTGGCGTCGGCGGCCCTGCGGCAATGCCGCGAGGCTGAGCAAGCTGCAGCGGGCCTGCTGGGCAGGCGGGACGAGCTGCGCGGGCTGCTCGACGCTTACCGGGCGAAGGCCGGGCGGCTGGGCGGTGCCGAGGATACGGTTCTGGACGCGAGCTACCGGCAGGCACATGACCTGCTGTGGACGGCTCCGTGCGACCTCGTCGCGGCGACGGCGGCGGTCACCGGTTACCAGCAGGCTGTCCTGCGGCTTGGCCGCAGCGGGGAGCGGACATGACGACGATTGGCACGAGGTGCACCCAGCCGGGCTGCGATGGCACGATCGAGGGCGGCTACTGCAACCTATGTGGCCTGGCTGAGGCATCCGGCGGGAGCTCGCGCAGCGGGAGCACGGGCAGCCGCAGTGTGCCCAGCGGCAGCGGCAGTGTGCCCAGCGGCAGCGGCAGCGGCAGCAGGCGCACCCGGCCCTCGGGTAGCCACACGTCGCGGGGCAGCCTCGGCGCCGGGCTGATCGAGATCCCGCCGGTCCCGGCCCGCGACCCGGCGAGCGCGGTCCAGGCCGACCCGCAGGTGCCCGAGAGCAAGCGGTTCTGCGGAGCCTGCGAGCGCCCGGTCGGGCGCGGCAGGGACGGCCGGCCCGGGCTTGCCGAGGGATACTGCCCGCACTGCGGCACCCAGTTCTCGTTCACCCCCAAGCTGGCGCCCGGGGAGCTGGTCGCCGGGCAGTATGAGGTCCTCGGCTGCCTGGCCCACGGCGGCCTTGGCTGGATCTACCTGGCCGTGGACCACAACCTGGGCAGGCGCTGGGTCGTGCTCAAGGGACTGCTCAACACCGGGGACAGCGCGGCGCAGGAGGCGGCCATCGCCGAACGCAGGTTCCTGGCCGAGGTCGAGCATCCGAACATCGTCGGGGTGTACAACTTCGTCCAGCATGCGGACCGGCGGACGGGCGAGGAGGCCGGCTACATCGTCATGGAGTACGTCGGCGGCCAGTCGCTCCGCCAGCTTCTGCTGGCCAGGCGAGCCACCCGCGAGTCGCTGCCGCTTGCTGCGGCACTGGCCTACATGATCGAGGTGCTCCCAGCGCTTGGTTACCTGCATAACCGGGGGCTCGTCTACTGCGACTTCAAGCCGGACAACCTGATCCAGACCGAGGAGCAGCTCAAGCTCATCGACATGGGCGGAGTCCGGCGGATCGATGACGACAAGGGCGCGATCTACGGCACCGTCGGCTACCAGGCTCCCGAGATCGCCGACCAGGGCCCCTCGCCGTCCTCGGACCTGTACACCGTGGGCCGGGCGCTCGCCGTGCTCACGTTCGAGTTCTCTGGCTACCAGTCGACTTATCAGTACAGCCTGCCCGACCCGGCGGACGTGCCGGTCCTCGCTGCGAACGAGTCGTTCGCCCGCGTGCTGCGGCGGGCGACGCACCGGGACCCCGCCGGCCGCTTCGGCTCCGCCGCGGAGATGGCCGAACAGCTGACCGGCGTGCTGCGCGAGGTGCTCGCGGTCAGTGACCAGCAGCCCCGGCCCGCGTTCTCCACGCTGTTTAGCCCTGAGCTGCAGGCGGTCGGAGTTTCCTCGATCCTGCCCGAAGACCAGGACGGATCCGACGGGCAAGACGGCCCGCCCCCGCAGCAGCCGCCGGATCCCGGCGAGGTTGCGGCCGGCCTGCCGATCCCGCACGTGGATACGGCCGACCCGGCGGCTGGCTTCCTTGCAGCGCTCGGAACTGTCGAACCAGCCCAGCTCACGACGGTGCTGGCGGCGGCCGTTGCGGGTGCGCAGGGCACCCCGCCTGAGGTCGCCGAGTCGCCCGAGACCTTGTTCGCGCTGGTCAGGGCGCGCATCGCGAGTGGCGACGTGGCCAGCGCGTGGCGGACGCTGACCAGCCTGGCGGACGAGGAAGCCGGCGACTGGCGGGTTACCTGGTATCAGGGGCTTGCCGCGCTCGGTGCCTGGAACGCGGCCGGCGCCAGGGACGCCTTCGACGCGGTCTGCGACCTGCTGCCAGGCGAGCTCGCTCCGAAGCTGGCGCTCGCGTTCGCCGCCGAGGCCGCAGCTGACCAGGAGACGGCCGCCCGGCACTTCGCGCTGGTATGGACGGTGGACCGGTCGTTCGTCGGCGCCGCGTTCGGACTGGCCAGGACGCTGCTTCGGCGCGGTGACCGGGCTGGGGCGGTCGCGGCGCTCACCTCGGTGCCGGCGACGTCCAGCCACTACCTGGCGGCGCATGTAGCCGCCGTCCGGATCCGCGTCTCGCCGCCGGCCGGCCGGGCCTGCGTGTCCGCTGATGACCTGCGCGACGCCGGGCGTGATTTCTCCCGGCTGACGCTTGACCCCTCGGCGGTACATCAGCTGACCGCTGAGGTCCTCCGGGCGGCCCTCGAGCGCGTCCTGGCCAGCGAACCCATGGATGCCGGCCAGCTACTCGGCTCCGAGCCCACCGAGCGCTCGCTACGGTTCGGCCTCGAGCGCAGTTACCGGGCTCAGGCGCAGCTCTCCTCGGACCGGCGCCGCCGCACGGCGCTGGTCGACCTGGCCAACGACGTCCGCCCGAGCACGTGGTCATGACGATGGCTGACGCGGAGCCTTCGACTCCTGCCTCATGCCCGTCGTGCGGCGCGCCGGTCTGGCCTGAGGACAACTTCTGCGAGGCATGCCGGGCCGAACTGAGGCCTGCCCGGATCAGCGGCGACGGACCACAGTCCGCGGCCCGATGCCCCTCATGCCCGGAGTCCGGGGTGACCGGAGAAGGTTATTGCGAGACGTGCGGCCGCAAGGTGCCCGCCGGCGACGACCACGCCGAGATCGACCTCGGGCTGTTGGCCGGTGTTACCGACCGAGGTCTCCGGCATCGCCGCAACGAGGACGCGATGGCGCTCGCCACAGCCAGGACGCCAGCCGGACCCGCAGCTCTCGCCGTCGTATGCGACGGCGTATCCACCTCCAGCCATGCTGACGAGGCATCCAAGTCAGCGGCGCAGGCCGCCATGGGCGTGCTGCTCGGCGCAGTGCGTACGGGAGACGAACTCGGCGGCGCCTCGCAGCGCGCGTTCGATGCGGCACAGCAGGCGCTACTCGCGCTGGCGGCCGAACGCGGCACGCCAGGGAACGCCCCGTCGGCGACGTTCGCCGCCGCCATCGTGACCGAGCGGGAGGTCACGGTCTGCTGGCTGGGCGACAGCCGGGTCTACTGGCTGGCTGCAGGTAACGGGTCAGGCGGCAAGCAATCCGGCAGTGGGTCTGGCGCCCAGCAGCTGACCAGGGACGACTCGGTGGCTGAAGAACTCATTGCCCGCGGGCTGCCGGCGGCCGACGCCCTGGCCTCGCCAGCGGGCCATATCGTGACCGGCTGGATCGGCGCTGACCTGTCCGAGGCTCAGCCGCACGTGACGACGTTCGCGCCGGCCGGCGAAGGCGCGGTGCTCCTGTGCTCGGACGGCCTGTGGAACTACGAGCAGGACGCGGCCGGGCTTGCTGGCCGCGCGCTGCCCGCCGCGCTAACCGATCCGCTCGGCGCGGCCGGGGAACTGGTCAGGTTCGCGATCGACGCCGGAGGCGCCGACAACATCACCGTCGTGCTGATCCCGTTCCCGCTGCGACCAGATGCGGGCCCTCCGGCCGACCCGGGCCAGCCGGAGGCAGCCGGCGAGCAGGAAACCGAACTAGGAGAGACTCCCCGATGAGCGAGCCCAACTTCACAGTCGAGGTCTTCCAGAACGAATATCTGCCCGCAGGCGGGCGGGACGTCAACGCGATCGTGACGGTCACGGCCCCCGACACAGGCCAGGCGTCCGGCCAGGACGCCCACCCCGACGGCGGCGGCCGTGCGGAAATCATCATCGTGGACTGCTCGGGCTCGATGGACTACCCGCACGCCAAGATCGTGCAAGCTCGGACTGCGACTGCGGCGGCGATTGACGTGATCGCCGATGGCGTCGCCTTCGCTGTGGTCGCTGGCACCGAGGTCGCGCGGCCGGTCTTCCCGATGGACGGCAGGCTCGCCATCGCCGATGCGGCGACAAGGCAGAACGCCAAGAGCATGGTGGCTCGTCTCAACCCGTCGGGCGGCACCGCGATGGGAACGTGGTTGCAGCTGGCCCGACAGACCTTCGGCTCAAGCACAGCCTCGCTGCGGCACGCGATCCTGCTGACCGACGGCAAGAACGAGCACGAGCCCGCGGAGCACCTCGCCGCGGCGATCGCTGCCTGCGAGGGCGTCTTCAGCTGTGACTGCCGCGGCGTCGGCACCGACTGGGAGGTCGCTGAGCTGCGCAGGATATCGACCGGGCTGCTTGGCACCGTCGACATCGTCGCTGATCCTGCTGGCCTGGCCGCCGACTTCGAGTCCATGATGCAGACCGCGATGGGCAAGCAGGTCGCGGACGTGGTCCTGCGCATCTGGACCCCTCAGCACGCCGAGCTGCGGTTCGTCAAGCAGGTCGCACCATCGGTCGATGATCTGACCGCGCGGCGCACCCAGTCGGGCCCGCAGGCAGGCGATTACCCGACCGGAGCATGGGCCGACGGCGAGAGCCGCGACTACCACGTGTGCGTGCAGGTCGCGTCGGCAGCGATCGGGCAGGAGATGCTGGCGGCTCGGGTCAGCCTGCTCGCTGGATCCGAGGTGCTCGGCCAGGGGCTGGTGCGGGCGATCTGGACGGACGACGAGGCGCTGTCGACGCGGATCAACTCCAACGTGGCGCACTACACCGGCCAGGCCGAGCTTGCCCAGGCGATCCAGGATGGCCTGGAGGCGCGCAAGAACGGCGACCAGGAGCTGGCGACCGCCAAGCTAGGCCGGGCCGTAGCGCTGGCCGCTGGGTCCGGCAACGAGGACACGGCCAAGCTTCTCGCCAAGGTCGTCGACGTCGTGGACGCAGCCACAGGCACCGTCCGGCTGAAGCGGAAGGTAGACCAGGCCGACGAGATGGCTCTGGACACGAGATCGACCAAGACAGTCAGGACCAGGACCTAACAGGGGTCGCCATGCCAGCATGCCCGATCGGCCATGACTCGACGGCCACCGACTTCTGTGACGTCTGCGGCATGCGGATCGGCGGTCCGCCGCCGGGTCCCGCTTCGCAGTCGGGCAGCGCCGGTTCGGTCCAGGCCACCCAGGCCGAGCCATGCCCGCAGTGCGGGACCGAGCGGAGCGGCCAGTTCTGCGAGGGATGCGGATTCGACTTCAGCTCAGGAACACCCGCCGGAACGACTGCCCCGCCCGCGGGGCCTCCGGCCGCGACCGTGATCCAGAATCCAGCCACGCCGGAAGCAGCCACGCCGGAAGCAGCCACGGGCGCGTGGACGGCCGTTGTCACCGCCGACCGCTCCTACTACGACCGCGTGATCGCGGCCGGCGGGCCTGACGCGGAGACGATCGAGTTTCCTCCTTACTGCCCTGAGCGCCGGTTCCAGCTGTCCGGCCGGGAGATGCGGGTCGGCCGCCGCAGCGCATCTCGGGGCCTGGAGCCTGAGATCGACCTGACCGGCCCGCCCGTCGATCCGGGTATCTCGCACTTGCATGCCGTCATGATCGCCCAGCCGGACGGCGGCTGGTCGGTGCTTGACCCAGGTTCGTCGAATGGCACGCAGGTGAACGGCACTGACATCGGCAATGGGGTTGCCGTGCCGCTGCAGCCAGGCGACCGGATCTGCATCGGCGCCTGGACCGTCATGACCATCCAGTCCTAGCCCGTTGCGCAGCACATCGGCAACGACCGCCAGGTCGAAGGCGACCCCCGCGAAGAACCGCCGTTAGCGCCTGACACCCAGGCCGCGGGCCGCCGGGCACCTGTCCTGGCCTAACCTGTCCGGCATGGCCAGCGAAACTGCACCGGGCGACGGCAACCCGATCGACATTCACACGACCGCGGGCAAGGTCGCCGACCTGGATAAACGCCGCTATGAGGCGATCCACGCCGGCTCGGAGCGCGCAGTCGAGCGGCAGCATGCCAAGGGCAAGATGACTGCGCGCGAGCGGATCGATCACCTGGTGGACCCCGGTTCCTTCATTGAGCTCGACGAGCTGGCCAGGCATCGGGCGCACGACTTCGGAATGGCCCAGACCAGGCCGTACGGCGACGGCGTCGTGACCGGATTCGGCACCATCGACGGCCGGCAAGTGTGCGTGTTCAGCCAGGACTTCACCGTTTTCGGCGGCTCACTCGGCGAGGTGTTCGGCGAGAAGATAGTCAAGGTCATGGATCACGCGCTGAAGGTCGGCTGCCCCGTCATCGGCATCAACGACAGCGGCGGCGCCAGGATCCAGGAAGGCGTGGTGGCCCTCGGCCTGTATGCCGAGATCTTCTACCGCAACGTCATGGCCTCCGGCGTGATCCCGCAGATCTCGCTGATCATGGGTCCGTGCGCCGGCGGCGCTGTCTACTCCCCAGCGATCACCGACTTCACGCTGATGGTGGACCAGATCTCGCACATGTTCATCACCGGTCCCGACGTGATCAAGACGGTGACCGGCGAAGAGGTCAGCTTCGAGGACCTGGGCGGCGCGCACGCGCACAACGCCAAGTCCGGCGTGGCCCA
>DASWGE010000374.1:0-2603 GCA_036393895.1 Streptosporangiaceae bacterium
GCTGACTCGGGGCTCGTCAGGTTCGGCGGCACCTCGGCGGGCGACAGCCCGCAATCTGGCCAGCAGCTCGTCGATTCCGAACGGCTTGGTGACGTAGTCGTCGGCGCCGGCATCGAGTGCCTCGACCTTGTCCCTGCTGTCGGCCCGGCCTGAGAGCACGATGATCGGAGCGTCGGTCCAGCCGCGCAGGCCGCCGATCACCTCGACCCCGTCCAGGTCGGGGAGCCCAAGGTCGAGGATGACCAGGTCCGGCGGATAACGCGCGGCCTCCTCGAGTGCCTGCGCTCCAGTCTGGGCAGTGTGAACCTCGTAGTGCCTGGCCCGCAAGTTGATCCGCAGGGCACGGACGATCTGTGGCTCGTCGTCGACGACGAGCACCCTGGTCACGAGATGACCTGGCTGGCGCTGTCCGGCTGGGTCTGCTCGCCGGGCAGAGCGCGCGCGGCGCCGGGGACGGCCGGCAGCGACAGCAACATCGTCAGCCCGCCGCCGGGAGTCTCCTCCGGTTCCAGTGTCCCGTCCATCGCTTCGGTCAGGCCCTTCGACAATGCGAGCCCGAGGCCGATGCCGGTCGTGTTGTCGGTGTCCCCGAGCCGCTGGAACGGCACGAACATCCGGCCCGCCTGCTCACGGGGAATGCCTGGGCCGCGGTCAATGACCCGGAGCTCGACCCGCTCCCCGAGCGAGCTCGCGGTCAGCAAGGGGGGCTCCCCGGCGGGGCAGTAGTGCAGGGCGTTGGCCAGCAAGTTGGAGATCACGCGCTCTAGGATGCCAGGATCGACGAGGACCTCCGGCAGGTCTGCTGGAACCTCAACGATGACCGTCTTGCCGCCCGGGCCGAGGTCGTCGAGCGAGCGGGCGATCACCTCGCCGAGGTCGGCCGGCTTGGGGAACACCGACATCGCGCCCGCTTGGAGCCTGCTCATGTCGAGCAGGTTCTCGACCAGTCTGATGAGCTTATCGAGCGACTCGTCCGCGGTCGCGAGCAACTCGTCGTGGTCCTCGGCGCTCCACTCGACGTCACGGGAGCGCAGGCTGGTAACGGCGGCCTTGGCCGAGGCCAGCGGCGTGCGCAGGTCATGGCTGACCGCGGCCAGTAGCGCGGCGCGGGTGCGGTCAGCCTCGGCGATGGGCCTGGCCGCCTCGGCTTCGGCGGTCAGCCGCTGCTGTTCGAGGGCGGCCGCCGCGTACGCGGCGAACGCGCCAAGAACCCGGCGGTCCGCCGCGTTCAGCGTGCGGCCGCGGGCCGCCAGGCACAGGTTGTCGGTCACCGGCACGGTGACATCGCCGTCGTCCGGGCAGCTTAGCTGGCTGGAGCCGGAGGTGGCGATGGGCTGCCAGCTCGCCTGGGGCTGCGCACCTTCCGGCTGGCCGTGGCGTTCGAGCAGGGTGACGGCATCCATGCCAAAGGCCTCACGGACCCGGTCAATAACGGCCTGCAGGGGCTGCTCGCCGCGCAGGATACTGCCCGCCGTCGTCACGAGCAGGTCCGACTCCGAGCTGGCCCTAGCTGCCTGCTTGGACCGTCTCGCAGCGTCGTTCACGATCATGGCTACCACGACGGCCACGATCACGAACACGACCAGCGCCAGGGCATTGTTGGGCTCGTTGATGTTGAAGGTGTAAAAGGGCGGAGTGAAGTAGTAGTTCAGGAACAGTGACCCGACGATGGCGGCGATCACGGCGGGCACGAGGCCGCCCACAAGGGCGACCGCGATGACGCCGATCAGGAACACCAGCATGTCGCTGGTCAGGTTCAGGTGCTGGCGCAGGTTCGCGAGTACGAGCGCGAGTAGGGGGGCAAGCGCGATGGCCAGCGCATACCCGGCAACCTTGCGCGGCAGTGGCAATCCACCGCGGAGTGACGGCAGTCCGCGGCCGCGTCCCATCTGGGAGTGAGTCACGATGTGCACGTCGATGTCACCGGAGTCGCGGATCGTGCGCAGGCTGACACCGGGCCCGGTCAGCAGCGAGGTCAGCCAGCTGCGGCGGCTGGCGCCGAGCACGAGCTGGGTCGCGTTCTCCGCCCTCGCGAAGGTGAGCAGCGCCTCTGGCACGTTCTCGCCCACGACTTGGTGATAGCTGCCGCCCAGCGATTCGGTCAGCCGCCGCTGGGTTGCCAGAGCTGCGGGATCGGCGCCAGTCAGGCCGTCCGACCTGGTGACGTAGACCGCGAGCAGGTCACCGCCTGATGACCGCGCCGCGATCCTGGCGGCCCGCCTGATCAGGGTCTCGCCCTCGGGGCCTCCGGTGAGAGCGACGACCACCCGCTCCCTGGCCTCCCAGGTGTCGTGGATGTCGTGTGCCTCGCGATACCGCTGCAGGCCCTCGTCGACCTTGTCCGCTAGCCAGAGCAGCGCCAGCTCGCGCAGCGCGGTCAGGTTCCCCACCCTGAAGTAGTGACTGAGCGCGGCGTCGATCTTCTCGGCCGGGTAGATGTTGCCGTGCGCCATCCGGCGGCGCAGGGCCTCGGGCGTCATGTCGATGAGCTCGACCTGATCGGCTGCCCGGACGATCGCGTCAGGAACCGTCTCCCGCTGCGGCACGCCGGTGATCTTCATCACCACGTCATTCAGCGACTCGAGGTGCTGAATGTTGACGTT
>DASWGE010000375.1:0-4857 GCA_036393895.1 Streptosporangiaceae bacterium
CAGGGATGCCGACGGCCGTCCTGATGTCCTGCTCGTGCATCCAGCAGTCGAAGATGCGGATCCGCATGAACCGCGCATAGGTCGCCTGGCCAGCGGGAGTCCAGGACGGGGCGTTGAACTCCTCCGGCGACATGGCCCGCAGGCTGGCTAGCCGGTGCGCGGTCACTGATCGGAAGTCGTCAAGCAGGCTGGCGTGCGGGCGATCACGGAGCGCGAGGACCCAGGCCTCATTCGCCTTGCCGATGGCGTTGCGGACGTGCCGGCCGGCGTCGATGTCAGCAGGATCCGGGTGCTGCTCGCCCGCCAGCGTGCGCTCAGTCCCGATCAGGTGAGCGAGGACGTCGTGCACATCCCAGCCCGGCAGCGCCGGCCGCGACCACGCCGCGTCATCGAGACCGGCCAGAAGGCTGATGATGATCGACCACTCGCTGCCGAGCAGCTCGACGACGCGGTCCTTCTCGGTCTCGGCCGAATCAGGCCCGGCCGAATCAGGCCCGGCCGAATCAGGCCCGGCCGGCCCGCCCGACCCTGGCCCAGCCGCGGTGGTCTGCCCCATTACCGGATCCTCTCCTGCGCGCCGGCCGACCGCGGCGGCGTCCCGAAGTCCACTATCGTGCCCCGGTCGATACTGACCCAGTCGCGCGCCTGCAGGTAGGGCCTGAAGGTCGCCGCGATCTGCTCGGCATCGGACCTGGACTTGGGCCGCTGGATCTCGTACAGGTGCGGGAACTCGGTCCAGGCCACGACGGCGTCCCAGAGCCGCTCGGCCGATTCCCCGGCGGGCGGGTCGATGAGAACGGGACCGAAGAGGCACTGCCCGTCAGGGAAGAACAGGGTCGGCACCCCGAACCCGCCCGCCTGCGTTACGCGCCGGTGCTCGGCTAGCACTTCATCACTGGTCGTGGGGTCGGCGATGGCGGCATCCACCAGCCCAGGGTCGAGGCCCATCGTCGCGAGCAACTCGCGGGCAACATCGGGGCGGTGCGGCTTCTGACCGTCGACATGCAGCGCCCGGCCCACGGTGCCGTACCACGCGTCCAGATGCTCCATCCCCCGGCGGCGCAGCAGCGCGCCGACCCGCATGAGCGACCAGCCGTAGGACCACTCGCGCTCCCACGGATGCTTCTTGCCGTCGGCCCTGTTGATCTCCTCGAGGCTGAAGAAGCGCCAGCTGATTTCCAGCCCGGTGCGGGCGCGCACCTCGCGGATCCACAGGGAAGTCTGATAGGCGTACGGGCACATCATGTCGAGGTGGAAATCAACCGATGCCGCCCGACCGCCCAATCCTGCGCCCACACCCGCACCGTATCCACCGACGCCACGGCCCGACAACCAAATCCTCACCGGGGAGGGCTCGCTAGATGAAGTCGGCGAACTCGCGGAGCAGGGCCGTCTTAGATTTAGCCCCGACGACCTGCTTGACGACCTCGCCGCCCGAGAACAGGTTGATGGTCGGGACCGCCATGACTCCGTACTTGACCATCGACTGCGGATTCTCGTCGGTGTTGACCTTGACGACGTCCACGCGGCCCGAGTACTCGGCCGCGATCGCGTCGAGCACCGGGCCGACCTGTCGGCAGGGGCCGCACCACGGCGCCCAGTACTCGACGATCACCGGCCTGGGGCTGGCCAGCACATCGGCATCGAAGCTTTGATCGGTAACTTCCCTAGCTGCGCTCATCTAGTGTGTTCCTCTCTGGGTGATCCGCGGCGGCCAGAGCGGGTCAGCTTGCGGCCTGGGTGCAGGCGGTTTCGCGATCACCGAGATGCAGCGCCACGCAGTCGTCCCGGCTGCCGTGCGCGCAGACCTGAACCAGGCGCCGCAGCCGGCACTGGAGGGCCGCCAGCTCAGCTATCTGGTTGCCGATCGCGACGAGCTTCGCCTCGGCGGCTCGCGTGATGTCGCCCGTGGACCTCGCCTCGGCCGGGCCGAGCAGGTCGCGAATCTCGGCGAGCGTGAAGCCGAGTTGCCTCGCCCGCCGGATGAACGCGAGCCGCCACTGGTCTGCCTCGGTGTATTCGCGGAATCCCGAGCCCCGGCGTGCCGGCAGCGCGAGCAGTCCCCTGCGCTGGTAGAACCGGACTGTCTCCACGCTGACGCCCGCGTCGGCCGCGAACTTCCCGATGGTCAATCCGTTCATGTCGTGAAGCTAGCAGCCGTACCGAGGTACGGAGTCAAGTCAGCCGGGCGGCGGGCAGGCCGCCGGCGATGTCGGCGCCCTGCGCAGCGGAAAGCACCTGGTCGCTACTGGCTGAATCCAAATCCTGAAAGCAAAAAACGGTTAAATGTCCCGACCCTGCTCAGGGTCCCTCGCCTATGATGGCCTAATTACGGATAGTTACAACGCGAGCCGGCTACGCGGCGACGCGGGGCAGACGACGGTAAGCGAGCAGAGACGATGACACAGCCTGGTGAAGTCGTCGCCAGCGTCCCGTCCGCGAGAGAACCCGTCCAGGCAGGCAACGGCTCGCCAGGAGTTTCAAGAGATCGCGGACCGACAGCCTTTCGCCCGAACTCGACCAGCGTCGAAGCAGGATTCTTCACCTGGGACATCGAGTCCGGCCAGATCACTGGCGATCCGGTGATCTATCAGATGCATGGTTTGCCCGAAGACCAATCGGCGACGATTGACGCGTTCCGGTCGAGGGTCCCCGAGTCCGACGTTCCGCAGTTGCTCGAGGCAACGGACCAGATGACCGCGTCGAATGGCACCTACCAGATCGAGTACCGGGTCAGGAGCGCGGACGGCAGCCTGCGGACGATGGAAGCGCGCGGCAGGATAATGCCAGGGCCGGACGGCCGGCCAGCCCAGATGATAGGCATGGTCGTCGACACCACCACCGCGCGAGCGACGCGGGACGCCGAGCAGCGCCGGCTGCGGGAAATGGCCGACCGCGCCCGGCGGATGCATGCGTTCACGGCCGCGCTCGCGTCGGCCCTGACGGTCAACGCGATCATCGAGGCCGCACAGGCCGGCATCAGCGCCTACGGGGCCGACAGCCTCATCCTGGTAGCGGAGCGTGACGGCCAGCTCAAGGTGGCAGCGTCCTGTGGCCTGGAGCAAGACGCCGTGGAAGCGCTGAGCGGCCTGACATCCGACCGCCCGGCACCGATCTCGGTCGCGATCCAGTTTGCCGCCCCGGTCTACATCAGTTCCCCTGCGATCCTCGCCGAGGACTTCCCGCACCTGGCCGGGAGGCTTCGCGGCAGCGCCACCCAGGCGTGGGTCGCGCTCCCGGTCCGTGATTCCCGCGGGCAGGTAGGCGCCTGCCTGTTCGGCTTCCCGGAGGCGCACGACTTCCCGGCCGAGGAGAAGGCGCAGCTCTTCGCGGCATCAGCGCTGCTGACCCTCTCGCTCGAGCGGGCCCGAATGCACGAGTTCCAGGGCGCGCTCGCCGCTGAACTGCAGCGCGGCGTGCTCCCCCGCGGCAGGTTGACCGCATCCGGGCTCACGATCGCGACCCGATACCAGGCCGCCACATCCGGAGTCGAGATCGGCGGCGACTTCTACGATGTCGTCCAGCTCGTTGACGGTCGGGTGGCCCTCGTCATCGGCGATGTCGAGGGGCACAACCTGATCGCCGCCTCGCTGATGGGGCGGCTGCGGACGACGGTGCACGCCTACGCACGCGAGGGCCACGGCCCGGCCGAGGTGATGGCCAGGGCCAACCAGTGGCTGGCCGACCTGAACAGGGACCCGGACCTCGCGCTGTTCGCGACCTGCTGCTTCGTCGTCGTCAACCCTGCCACCAGGGAGCTGGCCATCTGCCGGGCGGGACACCCGCCGGCGCTGGTCATCCCGCCAGGCGGGCGGCCGCAGGTGCTCGACTGCGACGCCGGGCTGCCGCTGGGCGTCGACGCGGACACGGAGTACACGACCACGCAGACCCACGTCGAGCCAGGGTCGATCCTCGTGCTCACCACCGACGGCCTCATGGTTGCGGACACCGCGGACGAGAACAGCCTGAACTCGCTCATCGCCGTGCTGCCGCTCAGCTCGACCGAGGACCTCGAGGTGCTTGCCGACGACCTGCTGAGCCTGCCGCGCCGCCAGACCAGGCACGGCGACGATGTCGCCCTCCTGCTGGCCCGGGTAGAACCCAGCCCATGACGGACCTCGCCGGACGGACCTTCCTGGTGACCGGCGCGAACGCTGGCATCGGCTACGCGACCGCGCTCGAGCTGGCAAGACGAGGCGGACGGGTGCACCTCGCGTGCCGCTCGCAGGCCAAGGGTGCAGCGGCGGTCGCGGCGATCACCGCCGCCACCGGAAGCGGTCAGGTGCGACTCCTTCTTCTGGACCTGGCCGACCTGGCGAGCGTGCGCAGGACCGCTGAGGACTTCCTGGCGCTCGGCGAGCCGCTGCAGGTGCTGATCAACAACGCCGGCGTCGGCGGCGCCCGCGGGCGGACGGCCGACGGCTTCGAGATTCACTTCGGCATCAATCACCTCGGCCACTTCGCACTGACCATGGCACTGCTGCCGCTGCTGACCGGCAGCACGCCTGGCCGGATTGTCAACGTTGCCAGCGACGCGCATTACCAGGCCAAGGGCATTGACTTCGAGGGATTGCGTAATCGCACAAAAGGAATTACCGGCCTGCCCGAGTACGCGGTCTCCAAGCTCTGCAATGTGCTCTTCGCCGCCGAGCTCGGCCGGCGGCTGGCCGGCACGGGCGTGACCGCGTACTCGCTGCATCCCGGCGTGGTCGCGTCAGAAATCTGGCGGCGGGTCCCGTGGCCTGCCCGGCAGCTCATGACCAGGCGGATGCTGACCATCGAGGAAGGCGCGCGCACGTCGCTGTACTGCGCGACCTCACCCGAGGTCGCCGCCGAGTCCGGCAAGTATTACGACAG
>DASWGE010000376.1:0-7167 GCA_036393895.1 Streptosporangiaceae bacterium
GCCAGGCCGGCATCCTGCACGGCTGCCTGAAAACCGGCACCGCCTACGACGAGCACACCGCCTGGGGGCACCGCAGCCAGCCAGCTGCCGCATAGGCCCTGCCCGCCGCCCAACCGCCCGCTGCGCTCCGGCAGCGACCACGGGGCGGCGCGCCAGCATGCCCGGAAACCATGATCGCAAAGATTCTCTGACCCACATCTTGACAGCAAACGCCATGGGGTGTCTCACCTTGCGAAGACTCGCAGCACGCGAACCACCCATCTGCACGCATCCACCGTTCGCCCGCGGACGTTACCAGGCGAACATGCATAGACCGCCGCACCAGGCTCAGGCCGCTGACCAGGCAAGCGGCAGCGACTCGATGCCGTAGATTCCCTCGACGCCGCCGAGCCGCTCCGTCCCGTCATGTCGGAGCCCGCGCAGCCGGGGTGCGAGAAAGCCGAGTGCCTCCTCGAGCTCGGCCCTGGCCAGGTTCTGGCCGAGGCAGTAGTGCGCGCCCGCGCCGAAGGTGAGCGCCCGCTCGCCCGGCCGCTCGGCGGTGATGTCGAAGACCTCGCCGGCATCGGTCTCTCTGTTGGCCCGCTCGGCGCAGATCGCCACGATGGTGCCAGCAGGAAAGATCACCCCGCGATGCTCGAGCTGCTCGGTGCACAGCCTGGCGGTGAACGGGGTGATCGGCTCGAATCTAAGCACCTCGTCGACGGCTTGGGAGACGAGCTCAGGCCGTTGCCGGAGCTCCTCCCACTGCTCTGGATGCACGGCGAACAGCCGCAGCGCATGCGCGAGCTGGGCTGCCGTCGTGTCGATGCCACCCGCGAGCACGTTGAGCACGAGGTTCACGCACTCGGGCCCGGACAGCCGCTCGCCCTCGGCCTCCACTTGCAGCAGCGTGCTAATGAGGTCGTCGGCCGACTCGCTGCGCCGCTTCTCCAGCAGGTCCGCGACGTAGTCGTAGAGCTCGCCGACGGCCTGCTCGATCCGCTCAGGCTTCTCGGCCAGTGCCCGGATATCGAACTGTTGCTGCACGAGGCTCGACCATTCAGCCAGCGCGGCCGCGTCCTGCAACGGGGCGCCGATGACCGTGGCGATCGTGCGCGCAGGGAATGGCCCGGCGAACCATGACACGAACTCGCAGCTGGCGCGGCCGTCCAGGTCCTGCCAGAGCGAGCCGGCGATTTCCCGCATGGCCGGGCGCCAGCGGGTGGCCGAGCGCGGGGTGAACGCTGGTGCCACGAGGGCGCGGAGCCTGCGATGCCGGTCGCCGGTCAGGTTGAGTATGTTGGCGTCGATCTGTTCGGCGAGCCTGCCGCCGGTAATGCCGAACAGCTGGGCGATCTCACGGCCTGGGAACGCCGTCTGCCTGGCCCGCAGGAAGAACTCACCGGCCTCGCGATCGAGCACGACGTAGGCGATCGGCGACTTGACTAGCCAGCCGTGCTCCCTGGCAGCTGCGAGCCGCTCGTGATAGACATCGCCGGCCAGGCCGGCTTCGGCGATGTCGAAATCGACCAGCTCAAGATCACCAACGAGCTCCGCCATCGCGCCGCCTCTCCGTCATCCAGCCAGCGCCTAGCCAAAGGTTCGCGCCGCTCCCTTGGGCCCAACTCCCTTGTGCGCAACGGTACCGTCGGGCGACGTCACCGAAAAGGTGACGGCAGATCGATCTTCCGGCCGGCGCCATCCGGGCGACCGCCGCCGGCACGGCGGCGACCGTGCGCTTGACCTACAGCGGAGGCGGGATCCTGATCGAGGTGGCAGACGAAGGCCGGGCTGCGGGCGCCGGCGGCCATCCGCTCCCGCGCGGAGCGGCCGGCCAGGGTAGCGGAGCCGGGCCCGCCGGGCTGCGCGAGCGCGCCCGCCTGCTCGGCGGTCAGTTCGAGGCCGGGCGGTGCCAGCAGGGCTTCGTCGTGCGGGCGTTCCTCCCGAGTCCCGCATGACCGTCAGGATCCTGCTCGCCGACGACCAGCCGGTGGTACGGGCTGGCGTGGCCCAGCTGGTCGGGACCCAGCCCGATCTCGAGGTCGTCGGCGAGGCGGGCGACGGCATGCAGGCAGCCAGCCGGGCGGCCGTGCTCAGGCCCGACGTCGTGGTGATGGACGTACGGATGCCGGGGATGGGCGGCATCGATGCTACGAAACGGGTTGTCGCGCTGACGCCGGACCCGCCGAGGGTGGTCCTGCTCACAACCTTCGACCTCGACGAGTACGTCTTCGACGGGCTGCTCGCGGGCGCGAGCGGATTCCTGGTGAAGCACGCCCCGCCCGAGGAGATCGTCCTCGCGATCCGGGCGGCGGCGGCCGGCGATGCACTGGTCTCCCCGGCCCCGATGCGGCGGCTTGTCGGGCACTTCGTCCGCGGCAGGCCGACAATAGCGCCTGACCTCGGCCTGCTCACCGGACGAGAACGCGAGGTGCTCGGCCTGCTGGTCCGCGGCGCTAGACCCGGCCCGCTGCGAGCGCGGCGGCGATCGCCAGGACGCCGGCCACGGTCTGGCCATAGAGCTCATCGCTCCAGGCGACCGGCCAGGTGGACATCTTGGCGATGACCGTCTGGGACGGTACGTGCACGAACACCCCCTGCCCGTTGATCCCGCTCGCGTGGAAGAAAGGCAGCGCAGGATCGCGCACCCACCAGCAGTTCCGGTAGTGGCTGCCCGCCGGGTACCCGGGCGGGTTGTCCCCCTCGGTGAACGCCCGCGCGCCGTCGGGCGCGCCGCGTACCGTGTCGTCGACCCACCAGGCGGGGACGACCTGGCGTCGGCCGGCCAGCCCCCGCCGGAGGTACAGCTGGCCGAACCGCGCGGCATCGCGCAGCGTGGCGCTGATGCCGCCGTCCGCCATCGGGTTGCCGCGGCGGTCGACCGTGATCTCAGCGTCGAACTCGGCGCCCATCGGCTGCCACAGCTCGCTGCTGATCAGCTCGTGCAGCCGCTGCCCGGCTGTCCGCTCGATCACCCAGGCGAGCACGTCAGTGAGGATCGACCGGTACCGGAACGGGCCGCCGTGCGGACCATCGTTCTCAAGTGTCGCGAAGTAGCCGAGCGCGTCCTCGGCGCTTGGCCCGCTGTCACCACCGGGCGGCCGCCACAGGTACACCCGCTCGTAGCTGCGCACGTCAGCGTCGAGGTCTGCGTAATCCTCGTTGAACCTGGTGCCCGCCCGCATGTCCAGCAGGTGCTGGACCGTCGCGCCAGCGAATGACGTGCCGACAAGCTCGGGCACGATGGAGGTGACCTCGGCGCCGGGGTCCAGCACGCCACGGCCAGCCAGGATCCCGGCGACCGCCGAAGTCACCGACTTGGAGACTGACATCAGCAGGTGCGGGGTGTCCCGGGACATGCCGTTGAAGTATTGCTCGGTCACCACCCGGCCCCGGTGCACGACGAGGAAGCCGTCAGTCCACGTGCCGGCCAGCATGTCGGCCACGGTCAGCTCGCGGTCATCGAAGGAGAACGTAATACGCCCGACGTCCTGTTCATCCCTGGGCAATTGCCGCACGGGGTCGGGGCGCCCGGAGTACCCGGCCCGCCGCGCGATCCGCGCGCTCGGGATCAGCTCCCGCACGTGCTGGAACGCCCACCGGTTGAACGGCGGGTCCTGCCAGTTGGCCAGCGTCACTGCGGAGTCCGCGGGGAACGGCGGCGCTCCGGTCATCAGGGCAGGCGACTGCGGGCTTCGGTTCACAAGGCGGGCCGCGGGCCGGACTCGGTCAGCCAGGGCAGCCGCTCGGAGTGCGCGGCGGCGACGCGGAACGCGGTCACGTCGTCATAGGTCTTGCCGACCACCGACAGGCCGGTCGGCACGCCATCCCTGGACAGCCCGGACGCCACGTTCAGCACCGGGCAGCGGCTCGCGATGTTGAACGGCAGCGTCATCATGACGTCCAGCCAGCGTTCGACGGGCTTGCCATTCACCGTGACCACATCGCCTGTGTCGTACTCGGCCGGCAGCGCTGGCACGGCGAACGTCGGGCAGATCAGCGCGTCGTAATCCTCAAGCACCTGCCCGAGCGGCGCGTAGATGGCGGCTTCGAGTCCGAGGCCCGCGTAGAAGTCGTCCTTGCTCACCCGCTCAGAATCCGCCACCAGGCGCCTGACGTAAGAGGTCAGCTGATCGGGAAACTGGTCGTTGATCTCTTTCATCGAGGCGCCGAAGATCATGCCGAAATGGATATTGACGGTCCTGGCAATGGTCTCTAGGTCCCAGGGCAAAGACACCTCGTGCACGATCGCGCCAGCGTCCCGCAGCCGGTCCGCCGCGGCCAGCGTGTTCGCCGCCACATCGGCATCGACCTGGTAGCAGCCCAGGTCGACCGAGAGCGCGATCCGCATGCCGCCGATGGCGTCCAGCTTCTCAGGTATCTCCAGCTTAGGCCGGAGCGACGCGACGTCGCTGGGGTGCGGCCCCGCGATTACGTTCTCCAGCAGCGCGCAGTCGGCCACAGAGCGCGCCAGCGGCCCTTCATGACAGTAGTGGTCGAGGTTGAACGGGGCGACCTCGGGAACGCGGCCGTACGGCGGCTTGAACCCGACGACACCGCAGAACGACGACGGGATCCTGATGGATCCGCCGATGTCCGAGCCGGTCGCCAGCGTTGTCGACCCGGCTGCCAGCGACGCGGCTGACCCGCCGCTCGACCCGCCCGGCGAGAAGTCGGTGTTCCACGGGTTCCGCGTGACGCCCCAGAGCCTCGACCAGGTCACGGGAGCGCTCGAGAACTCCGGCGTAGTGGTCCTGGCATGGACGATCCCGCCGGCGTCGATGATCCGCTGGACGAACGCGGCCGTCTCCTTGGCGACGACGTCGCGCAGCGGCAGCGACCCGAGCGTATTGCGCTGTCCCGCGATCGGGGCCTCTTCCTTGACCGCGACCGGCAGCCCGTCGAGCGGGCCGGCCGGCTCGCCCCGACCCGCGTATCTCGCCTCGGCGGCCCTGGCGACCACGATCGCCTCGTCGAAGCGGGACTCAGCGAACGCGTTAATCGCGGGCTCGACCGCCTCGGCGCGCGCGATCACCGCTTCCATCAGTTCCACCGGCGACAGCTCCCGGTTGCGGAACATCGCCAGCGCGTCCGTGGCGGACAAGTAATGCAGGTCGCTCATGGCGTCGCAGGTTCCTCCCCGGCGCCGAGCAATGCCCCGCGCCTGGGCTTCCAGCCGGGCCTTGGCACGCTGGCGCGCAGCCGTTTGGTGTACGCATGCTGCGGGCTGTCGAGCACTTGGGCGGTCGGGCCGTGCTCGACTACGACGCCGCGGTGCAGCACGATCGCGTCGTCGGTCAGCTGGCGTACCACAGCCAGATCATGGCTGATCAAAACGTATGAGACGCCGGTTGAGTCGCGGATATCGGCGAGCAGGTTCAGGACCTGGGCCTGGATCGAGACGTCGAGCGCTGCGACCGACTCATCGAGGATCAGTAGCCGCGGCTCGGCGGCAAGCGCACGGGCGATGGCGACCCGCTGGCGCTGCCCGCCGGATAGCGCCCGCGGGAGCGCCCTGGCCTGCCGTTCGTCGAGGCCGACGAGGTCAGCCAGTTCGTCCATCCTGGCCCGCCGGCGTTCCCTGGGCCAGCCGTGGTGCAATCGCAGCACCTCGTCGATCGTCGCCTCGGCGGTCTGCCTGGGATCCAGGCTGGTGTACGGGTCCTGGAAGACGATCTGCACCTCGCTGCCGCGCCGCCGCCGCGCTCTCGCCGAGCGAGCGGGGCTGGACCGATCCCGGCCGCAGGCAGTGATCGTTCCTGCGGTCGGCCGCTCGAGTCCGACGATCATCCGCGCGATGGTCGTTTTGCCTGAGCCCGACTCCCCCACGATCGCCAGCGACCTGGCCTGCGGAACCGTGAAGCTGACCCCGTCGACCGCGACTAGGTCGCCGAACTCCTTGCGCAGCCCGCTCACCTCCAGCACCGGCCCGTCGCCGTTGCTGCCCAGGTCGGCCCGCGGCGGCGCGAGCTCAGACATCGGCCTGCCCGCCCTCGGCCGGCTCGAGCAGGAGGCGCCCGCGTAGCTCGATCGCGCGGGCGCAGCGGGACAGCCCGCCGTCCAGGCCGATCAGCTCGGGATTCTCGGCCCGGCAGATGTCCTGCGCATGCGGGCACCGAGGCGCGAACGCGCACTCGCTGTCTGGCGCCTCGAAGGCAGACAGCGGGCGGCCGGGGATCGCGGCGAGCCGGGTCGCGGTCTGGGCGATGTCCGGCCTCGCCGCCGACAGCGCCGCGGTGTATGGATGCAGCGGATCGTCGTGCAGCAGCGCCGACTCGCGCACTTCCACTATCTGTCCGGCGTACATCACCGCTGTGCGGTCGCAGATCGCCGCCGCGAGCTCGAGGTCGTGCGTGATGAACAGCATGGCCAGGCCGAACTCGCGGCGCAGGTCATCGAGGATCGCCATAACCTCGGCCTGGGTGGTGACATCCAGCGCCGTAGTCGGCTCGTCGGCGAGCAGCAGCTTCGGCTCGGTGAGCAGCGCCGTGGCGATCGTGACGCGCTGCAGCATGCCGCCGGACAGTTCGTGCGGGTACTGCCGCAGCCGCCGCTCCCCGTCGGCGATCCCGACCTGATCGAGCATGTCGGCGGCGCGGCGGTTCGCCTCGGCCGCCGGCACGTCGAGGTTGGTGCGCAGCGCCTCGGTCATGAAGTCGCCGATCCGGCGGACCGGGTTCACGTGGGCACGCGGATCCTGGAAAATCATCGCGACCTGGTTGCGGTAGCCGCGCAGGGCGGCCCCGGACAGGGTCATGACGTCCACGCCGTCGTACCTGATCTGGCCGCTGACCTCGGCTCCGCGGGGAAGCAGCCGGTCAATGGCCCGTGCGGTCATCGACTTGCCTGATCCGGATTCCCCGACCAGGCCTACCGCCTCGCCGGCACTGACGCTGATGGAGACATCTCGCAGGACGCTCCGTTGCGCCCCCTCGACCCTAAGGCGCACCGTCAGGCCGTCAACCTCGAGCAGCGGCTCGGCGGAGGGGACCGTCGCAGCGGCCTGCCCCGCACCCGCCGGCACGGTGTTCATCGAGCGCGCCTCCGGCACGACGTTCATTGCCGGGCCTGCGCTTGCTCGAACAGGCGCTCGCCAAGGATGTTGAACGCGATTACGACCGCGACGATGCAGCCACCGGCAGCGAGCGCCGGCAGCGGATAGCCCTGCGGAATGCCGACCTGGTTCTC
>DASWGE010000377.1:0-18984 GCA_036393895.1 Streptosporangiaceae bacterium
TCCGGCAAAGTGCGACACGTCGGTGGACGTGCCGCCCATGTCGAATCCGATCACCCGCGCGAACCCGGCGGCCTGCGCGGTGCGGGCCATGCCGACGATCCCGCCGGCCGGCCCGGACAAGATCGCGTCCTTCCCGCGGAATAGGCGCGAGTCGGTGAGCCCGCCGCTGGACTGCATGAACTGCACCCTGACATCGCCCAGTTCGCTGGCGACATGATCCACGTAGCGGGTGATGATCGGCGACAGATAGGCATCGACCACCGTCGTGTCGCCCCGCGGGACCAGCTTCATCAGCGGGCTCGTCGCATGGGACTCCGACACCTGGGTGAATCCGGTCCGCCTGGCGATCGCGCCGATCAGCCATTCATGGTCGGGATAGCGGTAGCCGTGCATGCACACCACTGCCACCGAGCGGAAACCGTCCGCGTACGCCGCCTGCAGATCATGCTCGACGGCCGCCTCGTCGAGCCTGCGGATCACCTCGCCGTGCGCCCCGATCCGCTCGTCGGCCTCGATGACCCGCGAGTACAGCAACTCAGGCCGGACGATCTGCCGGTCGAAGATCCTCGGCCGGTCCTGATAGGCGATGCGCAGCGCGTCGGCAAAACCGGCGGTGATGACCAGCACGGTCGGCTCGCCCTTGCGCTCGAGCAGCGCGTTGGTCGCGACCGTCGTACCGAGGCGGACCGACCGGATCCGCTCGGAAGGGATCGGGGCGTCGGCCGGCACGTCGAGCAGATGGCGTATGCCGGCGACGGCGGGGTCGGCATACCGTCCAGGGTTCTCCGAGAGCAGCTTGTGTACGGCGAGCGTGCCGTCTGGTCGGCGGGCGACGACGTCGGTGAACGTGCCGCCGCGGTCAATCCAGAAATCCCAGCCTCCAGCGAGCATCAGCCTGATGGCTCGCTCAATCGCGGGGTTCCGGTGGCAGGTCGCGCAACGCGATCCTGATCGCGCGGTGATCTGGGCCGGCCACCTCGAGGGCATCGATCAGCGCGTGCACCACGTCGTGCCTGGGCTTGCCCAGGTCGAGCAGGCGCTGCGCAGCCTCCCAGAGCTCCGGCGGATCGCCGTGCCACAGCCGGTTAGCGAGCGCCGCGTGCTGGTCCAGGTGCTCGCCGCTCACCCGCCCGCCCGGATGGTCATGGTCGGCCTCAAGCAGGATCCGCCGGTCATCGGCGTCTGCCGGGTTGAGCGAGCTCAGATCCGTGCCGCGGAAGATGCCCTCGAGCACGCCGAACGCGAAGGCCCGGCGGGGTAGCGCCTCGAGGTCACGATCGGGCAGCAGCCGGCTGACCAGATCGGGTTCGAGACCGAACGAGGCGGTGTCCCGGTACAGGTTGGTGAACGCCGGCATGGCGTCGAACACCGCGTCGAGCGTCTTGCTGATAGCCGCGATGTCCAGCCCCGATCTGGCGCCCGCCCATCTGGCCCAGGCAACAAGCACGTGCGGCATCGCGTGCTGCTCAGCTGGGATGAGCATGATCTTCCTTGGCAGCCAGTCGAGCAGGAACGTCTCGGCCTTGGCTGGGCTGACCCGCAGCGGCCTGCTGAAGTCCTGGTCGCATCCGTAGTCCACGATGTGGTCGGCGCACCGGCTGGCCGCGTTGATGTCGGACAGGTCTTCTGCCTCGTCCGACGCAAGGAACTCGGCCACGAGCATGGCGCGGCGGTCCCGCCGCCAGTCCGTCCGGCGGGACGCACCTGGCCCGATCAGCCCGTGCCCGGCCTGACCAGGCGCGCCGGGCTGGCTGGCGGCTTCCCGGCCGGAGCGAGCGCGGCGTACCTGCGCGGGTACGGCAGAGGCCTGGCGTGGCGTGCTGGCCGCGAGTGTGCCGACCGCCGCGGGCGAGCGCGAGTAACTGGTCGCCTGAGCCGGGGGCAGGGTGCGGATCCGTGCCCTGATGAACGCGTGGTAGGACGGGAATGACTTGCTGACCGCAGGCTCGGCGAGGGTCTCGGTCACCATCAGCGCGGACTCGAGCAACCCCCGGGCGTCGGGCGGATCAACCTGGCTGAACGTGTTGCGCTGCCCGTCGGGTCCGCCTAGATCTTGGCAGTAAGCCAGGAGCTTGCCGACCTGGGACGTGACCCAGCCGTCCTTAACCATCCCGCCCGCGTTGTAGTCGACGATCATGACGAGCGCGTGCTCATCCCGCCCTGCGTAGCTGAAGACGCAGATCACCTCGTCGCGGTCGCCGTATGCGTCGGTGCTCACGTAGCAGTCGGCGGCCGCGACAGCGCCCGCGTGCTCAGCCCAGCCTGGCCTGGCGACGCCACGCTCCATCAGCTCAAGCGCGGCGCGCTCGGCCTTGATCGCCTGGTGCGGGGTGCCCAGGCACGCGATGCCGGACAGCAGGGCGAGCGCAGCGGGGCTGCCCTGCTCGCCGGCGTAGTCGACCAGGCCCTCGCCCACAAGCTCCTCGACGTCCGTGCGGCGCCTCGCTGGCGCCCGGCCGTTCCTGCCGCCTCGTCCTGGCTGCTGCCGCCACCAGGTGCCGAGCAGCTCGCTCACCATGAGCTCGGCGTCGAGCGGGCTGCGCACCGCCAGCAGTTCCCTGGCCGCGCGCAGCATCTCAGCGAAGAGCGCATCTGGCGGGTGCGGCGTCTTGCCGCGCGCCAGCCTTCCGGCAGAGCCGGGACGGCCCGAGCCGCTGGGGAAGTCGGCGCGTCTGCTCGGCGGGCTCATTTTCCTAGCTTTTCAGATCCAGTCGCGGCCACGCCACGCTTAGGCTCGGCGCGCCGCCCGGAATGGCAGCGCAGGGCTGAGACTACCCCGGGAACCGCCAGGCGTGGCGCAGCTTGGGGGACTAAGGCGCATAAATCATCCTGGTCGCAAGCGCTGGTCACGATAACTCACGATCAGCGCGGTTACGGCAAGTATGCTGGCGGCCGTGCAGCCCGCCGCCCGGGCGTCCGGGGAACCCGCCAGCGAACGTTCGCAGGCCGGCCCCGTCGAAGCGGGAGCGACCATCCGGTATTTAGGACATAATGCCGGATCAGCGGAACTTACGAGGCGCCGGTCGAGGGTTGAAATGTCGGGCGGCAGCCGGCGGCGGACGAAGTGGCGAGGAGTTGCGGCTATGCGGCGCGGCCTGCGGCAGCGATCGATGCTGGGTCATCTGCACAAACCGGACGCGCCGCGCAGGCGCGCGATGGCCGCGTGGGCGGCGGGCGCTCTGGCTGGTGCCCTGGCTGCCGCGGGCTGCGCGGCAAGCGGCTCACTGGCCACCGGCCACACCGCGACGTCCGGCGGTACCGTCACCTACGCGCTGCCGGCCAACAGCACCCCGAACTACATCTTCCCGTTCACGCCGGGCCAGTACTTCACCCAGGTGAACTCCGACAACCTGCAGTATCTGCTGTACCGGCCGTTGTACTGGTTCGGCGCCAAGGGCCTGCCGTATCTGAACACCAAGCTCAGCCTTGCCGAACCACCTAGCTATAACGGCTCGGTCGTCACCATCAAGCTCAAGCCCAACTACCAGTGGTCGAACCGGGAACTGGTCAACGCCCAGGACGTGGTGTTCTGGATGCACATGATGAAGGCCGTCGTCAAACACTCGACGTCGTCGGTCAACTATGGCGGATACGTGCCAGGAGACTTCCCCGACAACGTCAAGAACATCCAGGCGGTGGGCTCGGATGAGGTGCAGATGACGATCATCGGGCCCTACTCGAAGCGATGGTTTACCTACAATGAGCTGAGCCAGGTCACCCCGATGCCGCTCGCCTGGGACACCACCGGTTCCGGGCACAAGAGCGACTGCACGCATCATGTCGGCGACTGCCTGGCGGTCTTCAAGTACCTCGACGGGCTGTCGAAGAACACCGGCACCTGGGCGCGATCACCGCTGTGGCGCATCGTTGACGGGCCCTGGCAACTCAACAGCCTCGATTCGCAGGGCGTGCTCACTTTCGGCTTTAACCGGGCCTACTCGGGCCCGGTTCCACAGCACCACATCACGAAGTTCAAGGAACTGCCGTTCACCTCCGAAGAAGCCGAGTACAACGTCCTGGCGGCGGGGGGGAGCAACGGGCTGGACGTCGGCTACCTGCCCACAGTCAATGCCCCGGTGCCGCCACCGGGCTCATCGGTCGGCCAGAATCCGATCGCCGGCTACCGGCTGCAGCCCGTGTACACCTGGGGCCTGAGTTACTTCCCCTACAACTTCAGCAGCACCAACCCGCAGCTCCCGATCATCAGCCAGCAGTACTTCCGCCAGGCGATCCAGCTGCTTGAGGACCAGGCGGCCATCATCCAGGGCCCGCTGCACGGCTACGGCCACGTGACCACAGGACCGGTGGGTGGCTACCCGCCGACCCCTTACCTGTCGCCGCAGGCACGGCGAGGCGACCAGTACCCCTACAACCCTGCGAAGGCCAGACAGCTGCTGAAAACCCATGGCTGGAAGATCAACCCAGGGGGGGTATCGGCCTGCCTGCACCCAGGAAGCGGGCCGACCCAGTGCGGCAAGGGCGTGGGCCAGGGCGCGCAGCTCAACTTCACCCTGTACTACGCGACCGGGCAGGCCTGGCTCGAATCCGCGATGCTGCAGCTGAAGTCGAACGCGTCCCAGGTCGGCATCGACATCAAACTGATACCGGAAACCTTCAACGGCGTGCTGGCCGAGGTCGAAGGCGCCAACGCGAACTGCCCGGCGGCCGGCTGCCCGTGGGAGCTGGCCGACTGGGGACTCGGCTGGAGTTACGTGCCCGACTACCTGCCGACCGGCGACGAGCTGTTCCAGACCGGGTCGTTCGGGAACCTCGGCAAGTACCGCGATGCGCATAATGACGCGCTGATCAAGCGGACCCTGAGCAGTTCCGACATGCACCGGATGTGGGATTGGGAGAACTACCTCACCAGGCAGTTGCCCGTAGTATTCCAGCCGGACGCGCCGGCGGCACTGGTGGAGAGCATCAATAACCTGTACGTAGGCACCCAGAGCCCGACCCTGGCGATTAACCCAGAACAGTGGTACTACCTGCGGTGAGCCTCGACCAGAGCCCAGTGCGAGCCGCCTGCGGCGCCTCCGGCTTGTGACGACTTTTCTGATCAGGCGCCTGCTGCAGGCAGCGGTCGTGCTCGTCCTCGTGAGCGTCCTGGTGTACGGGCTGGCGTGGCTGCTGCCGGGCGGTCCGCAGCAGGGGCTACTCGCGGGGAACGGACCCGGAGCCCAGCTTGGCGCCCTGCGCCGCGGCTACGGCCTGGGCAGTCCGGCCGTCGCCCAGTACCTACACTGGCTCGGCCAGGTAATCGGCGGGAACCTGGGTTATTCCTACATCGAGAACGCCAGCGTCGGGTCACTGCTCGCGGCCAGCCTGCCGCGGACGATCGTGCTGACCCTGGCCGCCACGGCGATCGGCGCTGGCGTGGCCATACCGGCCGGGCTCGCGCAGGCGGTCAGGCGGGATAGCGCCAGCGACCGGCTGGCCCGCGCCCTGTCCTACATCGGGTACGGAATGCCGTCCTTCTTTGCCGGGTCGATCCTGATCCTGGTCTTCGCTGTCCGGCTGCATTGGCTCGGCGCGGAAGGACCGCAGTCGCCAGGAATCGCGGGAGTGCTCACCGACTGGCGTGATCTCACGCTGCCCGTACTGACCCTGGCGGTCATCACGGTCGCCATCTTCACCAGATATGTCCGCTCCGCGGCAATCGACAGCCTCGGCCACGACTACGTGCGCACGGCCAGGGCGGCCGGGGCAGGGCAAGCCCGCGTGCTGAGCAGGCACGTGCTGCGGAACTCGCTGATCCCCGTGATCACCCTGGCCGGCCTCAGCATCCCGCGGATACTGGCCGGATCGCTGGTGGTCGAGAGCCTGTTCAACATCCAGGGAATGGGCTGGCGGCTCTGGCAGGCCGCGCTGAAGCACGACTTCCCTGTGCTGCTCGGCTTCATCCTGGTGATCGGTGTCGGCGCCGTTGTCGGCTCCCTCCTCGCCGACATCGGCTACGCAGCCGCTGATCCGCGCGTCAGGTATGGCCGGCTGTGACGGGCAAGCACGCCGCGCCGTCCCGCAGGCCGGGCCGGGCTGCCACGCCGGGCCCGGCCGTCCAAGCAGGCCAGCCGGGCCGGCCACCACAGCTCGCGCCGTATCGAGCCCCGGCCCGCGCGGGCGGACCCTCCGACGGGAGCCGCAATGCCGGGACCCAGGCAAGGGATAAGGGGCACCGCGCGGCCCCGCCGCGCCTTTCCGGCGTCCGGACCGCGGCGTCGCCCATGGCGGTGGCCGGCCTGCTCATGATCGCGGCGCTCGCTGCTTTCTGCTTCGCCGGGCCGCTGTTCTACCACGCTGACTTGGTTCACGTGAATCTCCTGGAAGGCAATCGCCCGCCGGGGGCCGGCCATCCACTCGGCACCGACGGGAACGGCCTCGACGTGCTCGGCCTCTTGATGGCAGGCGGCCAGCTGTCGCTCGAGGTGGGAACGGCAGCCGGCTTGCTCGCCGCCATGATCGGCTCGGCATGGGGAGCAGTGGCCGGGTACGTCGGGGGGCCGGTCGACGCCGTCCTGATGCGGATTGTCGATGCCGCCATCGCCGTTCCTACGCTTGTCCTCCTGCTCCTGCTCAGCGCCATCTACATGCCTTCGCCTGCGGCGCTAGTGGCAGTGATAGCTGCCACCTCCTGGCTGAGCACGGCGCACCTCGTCAGGGGCGCGGCGCTGACGCTCCGCAGCAGGGATTTCGTTCAGGCCGTCCGGGCCATGGGCGGCGGTCGGATCCGCGCGATCGGCCGCCACATAGCGCCGAACGCGCTGGGCGTCATCACGGTCAATGTCACGTTCCAGGTTGCCGACGCCATCCTCGCGCTCGCGACCCTGAGTTACCTCGGCCTCGGTGTGCGACCGCCGTCGGCAGACTGGGGCGACATGATCGCGGGCGGCATCCGGTACATCTACAACGGCTACTGGTGGGAGATCTACCCGCCAGGTCTCGCGATCATCGTGGCTGTCGTAGCATTCAATCTCCTCGGAGACGGCTTGCGGGACGGCTTCGGCCCGCCGAAGCCGGTCCGCTGACCCGGTGGGACTGGCTAAGCTGGCGTGGGCGTCTGGCCCTGGTAGCCGGCCAATTGGCCGAAAGGCATTTCCCGACGCAGACGGCGGGCCAGTTGGCCGCGATGCCGCTAGCCTTCTTGTGTTGGACGTCGCAGGGAGGGGCTCGTCCATGATCCGTCTCACCGATGCGATGCGCGTACTGTGAGCGCCGCGACCTCGGTGCCCGACGCCAGACGGCCGCGCTCCAGCTCGGCTGCCTGGGACTCGGCCATGCTGGATGCCCTGCTCGCGCAGTCGCCGGTGGCGTTCGCCTTCATCGATTCCGATTTCAGGGTGCGGAGGGTCAGCCGATCGCTGGCCGACATGATCGGCACCACGCCGGCGGAGCAGGTCGGGCACACGCCGGCCGAGGTCTGGCCGCCCGCGCTCGCGGCCAGTGCCGAGTCGGCCGGCCGCAAGGTGCTTGCGGACGGCATGCCGGTCAGGGACGGACTGCCAGGCGGCGTGCGTGACGGACGCCAGGCAGAGGCCGGCCAGGACGCGCAGATCGCGCTGTCCTGGTTCGCCGCGCACGGGCCGGACGGGACGGTGACCGGGGTGACCATGATCGCCCAGGATGTCGCCGGCGAATCCGCATCGGCCGAGGCCGTCCGGAGGACCAGGGAACGGTACCGCTCGCTGGTTCAGGCGGGCAATCAGGTGGTCTGGGTCACCAACCAGGCCGGGGAGGTCGCCGAGGACTCGCCAGAGTGGCGGTGGATCACCGGCCAGTCGGTCGAGGATTATCTGGCCGACGGCTGGCTGGCCGCGATCCACCCGAACGACAGAGACAGGATTGAGCGCGACTGGCGCGACTGCATCACGACGGGAACGGTCTTCGACGGCAGTTACCGCGTTCGCACCAAGACCGGCTCGTACCGGCACTACGACGTCAGGGCCGTGCCGATCGAGCGGGACGGCGCCATTATCGAATGGATGGGCGCGAGCACCGACGTTACCGGCCAGCGTGAGGCCGATGAGATGCGCGGCCGGCTCACCGAGCAGCTCTCCGCCGCCGCCCTGCGTACCTCCAGGCTCCAGCAGGCAACGTCGCTCCTGGCCGAGGCGCTGTCGGTCAAGGAAGTCATGACGGTCATCACCGAGGTCGGACGGTCAGCCATCGGCGCGGACAGATCCGCGGTCGCCTTGGTGGTCGACAATGACAGGCTCCGGCTGCGTGTCATGACCTCCGATGCCCTCGGTGCGGGCACAGGCGAGCTTTCCAGCGAGATTCCGCTGGAGACTCCGAGCGTCATGTCTGCTGCCATCGCGCTTCGCCGCTCGCTAGTCTTCGGTAGCCCGGAGAACCTGCGGCGCCATTTCGAGGCTGACTGGGACGGGCAGCTTGCGCTGCAGCATGCTGACGAGCAGGCCTGGGTCGGCCTTCCCCTCACCACGTCGGGCGCGCCGTTCGGAGCTCTCCAGTTCTCCTTCACCGTGCCGCACCAGATCACCGACGAGGAGCGGGTATTCCTCGAGGCGCTGGCAGGCCAGGGCGCGCTCGCGCTAGAGCGGGCCACAATGTACGAGCGCGAGCACGCCACCGCCGAGACGCTGCAGCACAGCCTGCTCCCTGACACCCTGCCCGAGGTGCCCGGCATCGCGCTCGAGGCCACTTACAAGCCGGTCAGCCGCGAGGTCGGCGGTGACTGGTACGACGCGTTCCGGCTGCCTGACGGCAAGCTCGCCGTCGCGGCTGGCGACGTCATGGGCAAGGGCCTGACGGCGGCCGCTGGGATGGGCCGGGTCAGGAACGCGCTCCGTGCCCTGGCACTGACCGATCCACGCCCGGCCGCGGTCCTCGCCGGCCTTGACCGGCTGTTCATCGCCACCGAGCTCGACGAGCAGGTCACCACTGTCTGCTACCTCGTGGTAGACCCCCAGACCGGGGAGGGAGTTGCCGGCAATGCCGGTCACCTTCCGCCGCTCCTGCTCGGCCCCGGTACGCTGCCGAGGCTGGATGAGACCGAAGCGGGGACGCCACTCGGCTGGGCCAGCCCACGTCGGCAGTACCCGTTCAGGCTGCCCCCTGGAAACACAGCGGTGCTTTATTCCGATGGTCTGGTGGAGAACCGCAAGCGCGGTCTCGACGCCGGTCTCGACGAGCTGGTCGCGGTGGCCGGGCGGGCACCACGCAGCGTGGTCTCCGATCCGAGAAAGCTGATCGACTACCTGGTCGAGGCGATGATGACGGGCTACGAGCAAGACGACGACGTCACCGTGCTCGTGCTGCAGATGCCCAACGGGGATTCCTCGGGACGCGCGGCCCAGGCACGCAGTCAGGGCCGCTCCGGGCGCGGGCGTGGGCACGGCTGAACGCTCGCATGGAAGGTCAAGCCGTGAAAGTTGTGGGTACGCTCTCGCGTCGGGTAGTTGTCGGGCATCTATCCGATCGGGGGGTTCGGGCTTGGAGTGGTACGACCTACCTCCAAACTCCGCCTAAGGTGGGGGGCGAGAGCGGTATTCCCGCTGCCAGGCACGGCAGAGCGGGGGCTCTGCGGAGTGCGAGAAGAGCGGAGACCTGGCGGTAGGGGTCCAGTTTCTTACCAGACGATTGCAGGAGAGCGTCGGTGTCGCCTGCTAGCTCGGTCGGAAGGGGACTGACCGGACCATGGCGGCTCATCGGCCAGCGAAGGAAGGGGTGACCGCGGTGGCAGGCGCTGCAGGCTCCGCGGCGCGGAGGCAGCCGACGCAGACAGGCCGAGGCGCTCGCGTTCCGCAGCAATCCCGAGTAGAGCCAGCCGACGCAGCTGTCACGCTGGTGCCGGACGACTCGGCGGGGGCTGCGGGCCAGCCAGTGGCTCGGCGTTCGGGCAGCAACTCACGCAGAACAGCCCGGCGGTCGGCCAAGAAGGATCGCGCCAGCGGAACGACCTCACCCGAAAGAGCGGATACTGTAGTAGATCCGGCCATCCCGGCGCCGGCTGGTCCTGTCGCAGCGGCACGCCGGTCAGCCAGGCCAGCGGGCGCCAAGCGCGATGCTCGCGGCACGGCGGCCAATGGATCGAATGGCAAAGTACGTGATTCGGATGGCGAGAGCGCTCTCGCCGGACTCGCTGACCTGGAAGGTGACGTGAACCTGGCGGAAGCGACTGACCTGGATGTTGACTCCGAACTCGGCACGGTGGCTGACCTGAATGGTGACCCAGACATTGGTGCCGTAGCAGACCTGGAGGGCGAACCGGATCTGGCCTCGGTGGCCGATCTGGACGTCGATCTGGAAGACCTCTCTGAGCTCGAAGGTGACGATGCGATCGGCGAGGATGCGATCAGCGGCGTCGATCTCGAGGGCAGCGACGACGAAACTGATGAGGCAGACAGCGCCCCTGACGCCGCGGCCGCGGCTGAGGCTGAGGCTGAGGCTGAGGCTGAGCCGGGCTCGGCGCCGGCCGCGGTCGGCGTCGTCGCGGTCGGCGTGACGGTGACGGCGGTCGTCGGCGAGGAGGCTGAGGACGAGGCCTTCGTCTACGGCGATGACGACGAGGACTTGCCCGCCGCCCAGGTGGCTGTGGCCGGAGCTACCTCGGACCCCGTGAAGGACTACCTCAAGCAGATCGGCAAGGTGCCGCTGCTCAACGCCGAGCAGGAAGTCGAGCTCGCCAAGCGGATCGAGGCTGGCCTGTTCGCCGAGGAGAAGCTGGCTGATGGCGGCCGGTCGATGCCGCACGACGTCAGGGGCGACCTTGAGTGGATCGCCGAGGACGGTCGCCGGGCCAAGAACCACCTGCTCGAGGCGAACTTGCGGTTGGTCGTCTCGCTGGCCAAGCGTTACACGGGCCGCGGCATGCTGTTCCTTGACCTGATCCAGGAGGGCAACCTGGGCCTGATCAGGGCCGTAGAGAAGTTTGACTACACCAAGGGTTACAAGTTCTCTACGTACGCCACCTGGTGGATCAGGCAGGCGATCACCAGGGCGATGGCCGACCAGGCGCGGACGATCAGGATTCCCGTGCACATGGTCGAGGTGATCAACAAGCTGGCGCGGGTCCAGCGGCAGATGCTGCAGGACCTGGGCAGGGAGCCGACGCCCGAGGAGCTGGCCGCCGAACTCGACATGACCCCGGAGAAGGTCATCGAGGTGCAGAAGTACGGCCGCGAGCCGATCTCGCTGCACACGCCGCTCGGCGAGGACGGTGATAGCGAGTTCGGCGACCTGATCGAGGACTCAGAGGCCATCCAGCCTGGCGAGGCGGTCAGCTTCACCCTGCTCCAGGAACAGCTGCACTCGGTCCTTGACACTCTGTCCGAGCGCGAGGCCGGAGTCGTGTCGATGCGGTTCGGCCTGACCGACGGTCAGCCGAAGACGCTGGACGAGATCGGCAAGGTCTACGGCGTCACGAGGGAGCGGATCAGGCAGATCGAGTCCAAGACAATGTCCAAGCTCCGGCATCCGTCGCGGTCTCAGGTACTGCGCGACTACCTCGACTGATCGCGCCGCCGGCGGTCAGACATGGGAACGGCCCGTCACCCGATTCCGGGTGACGGGCCGTCTTGCTGTCGGTCAGTGCCTCAGCGGGTGGCCGTGGCTCCTTCGCCCGGCTTCTCGGTGAGCCTGGAGGTCTCGTCGTGGATCTCTACTGCCACCTTCGCCAGTGCATTCGCGTGCTGGCGGTTGTGGTGCCCGCAGAAGAGAAGTTCGGTCGAACCGGGCAGTATGACCCGCACGTACGCAGGGGCACCGCATCGGTCACACAGGTCGTTGGCGTTCAGCGGCTTCGTTGGGGCCATCGCTCCGGTCATGTCCGCCTCCCTTGCCCGAGTCCCGCCGACGGGTTTGCCGACGGTTTCTACAACCTGCGATCTCTACCGCATCACAACACCTAGCCAGTCTGGTGTCATCCCATGCGGGCGCCGCGTACGCCATGGGCGAACACATTACGGATCACTGGCCCGATCTTTATACATCACGCGCGGGAGAGCAAGTTGTCGCAGGTCGCCAGCTACGTCGGGAATGTGGTGCGGCGTGGCTCGCCGTGGCACGCAGGCGCGGCAGTTAGTCTTCGAAGCAGATAATTTTCCCGACGCGGGGTAGCTGGGCGCTGCCGCAACACAGGGCGGTCCGCCGACCGGCGCCGCGTCGGCCTGACAGCGCCGGCCTGACAGATGGACCGGACTGACAGATGGAGAAGCGTGAGAAGCGCCGTGAGTCCGGGAGAACTTCTATGACCGCCGCCCTGCGGGAGGCTCCGCCCCCGGCCGCGCCTCCGGCTGCCTCAGGTGACAGCTACTCGGCGCGACATCTGACGGTTCTCGAGGGTCTCGACGCGGTACGTAAGCGGCCCGGCATGTATATCGGCTCGACCGATGGCAGGGGCATGCAGCATTGCCTGTGGGAGATCATCGACAACTCGGTCGATGAGGCCCTGCACAGTACGTGCACCAAGATCGAAGTCGCCCTGCATCCCGATCACTCGGCCGAGGTCCACGACAACGGCCGCGGCATCCCGGTCGACATCGAGCCGAAGACCGGCCTGAACGGCATCGAGCTCGTCATGACCAGACTGCATGCCGGCGGCAAGTTCGGCGGCGGCTCGTACACGGCCTCTGGCGGACTGCACGGCGTCGGGGCATCCGTCGTCAACGCACTGTCGCACCGGCTCGATGTGCACGTGGACCGGGAGGGCTACGAGTGGGCGGCCAGCTTCCGCCGGGGCGTGCCTGGCGAATACAGCGGCGACGGGCCTGACGCCGCTTTCCGGCCGGGATCTGGCCTGCGCAAGGTCCGCAAGGTGCCCAAGACGCGCACCGGGACGCGGACCAGGTTCTGGCCTGACCGGCAGGTTTTCGTGCCGGGAACCGACATTGACGTCGAGGCGCTGGTTCAGCGCGCAAGGCAGACTGCCTACCTCGTCCCTGGCCTGTCGATCACCGTCACCGACGACAGGCCGGCCCGCGATGGCGCCGATGACGGCCTGCCGCGGACCGTCGAGTTTCATTTCGGCGGCGGCATCAGCGAATTCTGCGCCGAGCTGAGCACCGGCCAGCCGGTGACCGACGTGCTGAGGCTGACCGGTTCCGGCCGGTTTACTGAGACGATCCCCGTCCTCGACGACCTCGGCCACATGACGCCGACCGACGTCGAGCGGGAACTCGAGGTCGATATCGCCCTGCGCTGGGACTCCGGATACGACGCCGTCATCAGGTCTTTCGTGAACGTCATCGCCACGCCCAAGGGCGGCACGCACGTGACGGGGTTCGAGCGCGCGCTGGTCAAGACACTGAACGAGCAGCTCAGGGCGGCCAGGATGCTGCGCGCGGGGGACGAGTCTGTCCTGAAGGAGGACGTGCTTGAGGGCCTGACCGCGGTGATCGCGGTCCGGCTGCCTGAGCCACAGTTCGAGGGCCAGACGAAGGAGGTGCTCGGCACCCCGGCCGCCTCGCGGATCGTCGCCGAAGTGGTCGCCGCCGAGCTCGGCGGCTTCCTCGAGGGCCGGATCCGCGGCAGCAAGCAGCAGGCCAAGGCGGTGCTCGAGAAGGTCGCCAGCGCGGCGAAGACGAGGATCGCGGCACGGGAGCACAGGGAGAACCAGCGGCGCAAGTCGGCGCTGGCGAGCTCAGCGCTGCCGGCCAAGCTCGTGGACTGCCGTTCGGCCGATGACCGCAGCGAGCTGTTCATCGTCGAGGGTGACTCTGCGCTGGGAACGGCCAAGCTCGCCCGCGACTCTGAGTTCCAGGCATTGCTGCCGCTCCGCGGCAAGATTCTCAACGTGCAGAAGGCGTCGCTGTCGGACATGCTGAAGAACGCGGAGTGCGCCGCGATTATCCAGGTACTCGGCGCGGGCTCGGGCAGCGCGTTCGACCTTGACGCGGCGCGGTACCAGCGGATCATCCTGATGAGCGATGCGGATGTGGACGGCGCTCACATCCGCACTCTGCTGCTGACCCTGTTCCACCGGTACATGCGCCCGATGGTGGAGGCTGGCCGGGTGTTTGCAGCGGTCCCGCCGCTGCACCGGATCAAGTTGACCAACCCGCGCAAGGGGCAGGACAGGTACATCTACACCTACACCGACGCCGAACTGCACCGCAGGACGCTTGAGCTTGATCGCAAGGGCACCAAGTACGAGGACCCGCCGCAGCGTTACAAGGGGCTGGGGGAGATGGACGCCTCCCAGCTCGCCGAGACCACGATGGATCCGCGTCGACGTACGCTGCGCAGGATCAGGATCGACGACGCGGCCGCCGCCGCTGAGATGTTCGAACTGCTGATGGGCAGCGAGGTTGCCCCCAGGCGCGACTTCATCGTGGGGGGCGCCGCCGAGCTCGACCCGACCAGGATCGACGCCTGAGCGGCATGACCGGCCACACAGTCCTCTACCGGGGAGCGGCCCTGGCTGACGGGCTCAGCCCTGTGCTCAGGAAGCCGGTGACGATCGCGGTCGATGACGGCCTCATCGCGGGGATCTTCGACGGCGACGGCGATGGCGAGGCCCTAGCGGGCCAGGCGACGGCGCTCGTCGACGCGAGCGGCGCGACCATCGTTCCCGGTCTCGTGGACTGCCACAGCCACCTGACCCTCCAGGGCGGCGCTCAGTGGATCGCTCGCGGTGCCGACCCGACACCCGACCTGATCGACGCGGCCGAACGGAACGCTGCCGCGCTTGTCCAGGCCGGCGTGCGGTGGGTCAGGGATGTCGGTTCGCCGCGGCGGGCGGACGCCGGCGACGGACGGGAGCGCGCGCTCGCGCTCGGGCTGAGGGACCGCTGGCGCGGCCGGCCGGGGTACCCGTACATCAGGGCAGCCGGGACCTGGCTGACGAAGGCTGGCGCGCTGCCCGCGGGCCTGGCCATCGAGGTTGATCACGCCGATGGGCTGCTCGCGGCGGCCATCGCCCAGCTCGACGAGGGCGCGGACCTGGTTAAGCTATACCTCGACGGCCCCGATGCCGGGACCGCCCCGTGGTCGGCTGATGAGGTGCGCAAAGTGGTCAGCGCCGTGCACGCTCGCGGCGCTACGGTGGCCGCGCACGGGTCGGGCCTGCCGAACTGCAGACTCGCGGCCGAGAGCGCCGTCGACACCCTGGAGCATGGCTTCGCGCTCGACGAGGACATCGCGGGCGTGATGGCCGCGAACGGGGTCACGCTCGTCTCGACCCTGTCGGTGATGCACTCGTGGCTGACGTTCGGCTCGACAACGAGCATCGAGCGCTTCGCTACTGACGTGGGCAGGTCAGCGATCGCCGAGCGGCTGGAGATGGCCGAGCACAGCGTCAGGATCGCTTTCGATGCCGGTATCGCGATAGCGGCTGGCAGCGACTTCGGCGGCGGTTCGGTCCGTGCGGGTCACCTCGCCTGGGAAGTTCAGGCTCTGGTCAAGGCCGGGCTCGAGCCCTGGCAGGCGCTCGGATCGGCGACCTGGCAAGGCGGCGCCGTACTCGGCGACGCCGATGCCGGGCGCCTGAGGGTCGGTCGGCCCGCGCATTTCACGCTGGTTCACGGTGATCCGCTCGAAGACCCGGCCGCACTCTGGCGGGTCTGGCGCGTCGTCTAGAGCTTGCCCGTCTCCGCGGCTGCGATCGCAGCCGCGCAGGTCCTAGTTGGCGGTTTTCACCAGGAGGCGGCCAGAAAAGCTGGCGGCGGGCCCCTGACGGGCCCGCCGCTATCGAGAATGGACGGCACAGCTGAAAGCCAGCCGAGCGCGGGCTGGCAGTGTGCTGCGGGCAGCGTGTTGCGGGCCCGGGTGGCTTCAGGCTGGCTGTGCCGCCCCGCCGATCGCCGCGAGCGGCTCCCGTACGCGCTCTCCTGACCCATCCCGGCGGCCGTCGGGCGGCGGCAGGATGACAGGCGTGCCGGCCGCGGTTGCGCCTCTGGCGGGCCCAGGGCCGGCCCAGGCGAGCACCAGGACGTCTTCGCCCTTGAGGAACCGATGGCAGCGGACACCGCCGGTCGCCCGGCCCTTTGCCGGGAAGTCGGCGTAGGGCGTCACCTTGACGCTGGCCGGGGCCGTGCCAGGCAGGGCACCAGCGCTTCCGGCCACCGTGACGACGATCGGGGCGCCCCCGGACGTTCCAGCCATGCCGGCGCCTCCGGGCCCCCCAGGGCCGCCGGGCCCTTCCTGGGCGCCTGTGCCACCCTGCGCCGCACCTTCCTGCGAAAAGGGCGGCCACACCGCTCCGAACCAGAGGACCGACGCACGCGGGGCGAGCCGGACGCCGGACACGCCAGCTGCGGCCCTGCCCTGCGGCCTGACGGCTGCGGCGCCGAACCTGAGCAGCTGAGCATCGCTGGTGATGAAGACCAGGTCCTGGTCCTCGCTGTCCAGTTGCGCGGCACCGACGACGCGGTCGCCATCTTTCAGGGAGATCACTTCGAATTCTGCGGCGTTCTGCGGGTAATCTGCTGCCGCCACCCGCTTGACCACGCCGTTGGCGGTGCCGAGAGCCAGCCCGGCGCCCGCGGCGTCGGCGGCGACGATAGCCACGACACTCTCGCCGCGCTCCGTGGCGACGAACTCGGTGACCGGTGCCCCGCCGGACAGGCCAGGCGCGTGGGCCGTCGGCGGTAGCGCGGGCAGCTCGAGCACGCCAAGCCGGATGAGCCTGCCGCGGCTGGTCAGCACTCCGATGGTTCCCCTGGCTGTGGCGGGTACGGCGGAGACGATCGCGTCATGCGCGGACCGCGGCTCAGGGGAGCGGCCCCGCGCACTGGCCGGCCCAGCGTGGGCGGCTGCCCGATGGTCCGGTCGCGCCTCCTGATTTTCTTCGGCCAGCTCTTGCTGGCCTGGCTTACGTACGGCCGTGCGCGCTAGCAGGCCAGCTGAGGACAGCAGGACAGTACACGGGTCGTCGGCCACCTCCAGCGGGACCGCTGCGGTCCGCTGGGCGCCGCTTCCCTCCAGCAGTACCGTCCGCCGCGGAGTGCCGAACTTCTCTGCGACGGCGCCAAGCTCGGCCGACACCAGCTCGCGGAGGCGCTGGTCGGACTCCAGGATCGCGGTCAGCTCGGCGATCTCGGCCTGCAGCGTCTCCCGCTCGCGCTCGAGTTCGAGCCGGTCGTACCTGGTGAGGCGGCGCAGCGGGGTGTCGAGTATGTACTGCGCCTGGATCGGCGACAGGTCGAAGACGGCGATCAGCCGTTCCTTAGCCGCCGCAGCGTCGTCGCTGGTCCTGATGACCTGTATGACCTCGTCGATGTTGAGCAGCGCGACGACCAGGCCGTCGACGAGGTGCAGCCGGTCGGCTCGCTTGCGGCGCCGGAACTCGGTACGGCGCCTGACGACTCCTAGCCTGTGGTCGACGTAGATCTGCAGCAACTCGCGCAGTCCGAGCACCCGGGGCTGGCCGTCGACGAGCGCCACGTTGTTGATGCCGAACGTGTCTTCCATTGGCGTCAGCCGGTACAGCTGCTCGAGCACTGCCTCTGGATGGAACCCGTTGCGTAGCTCGATCACCAGCCGCAGGCCGCGGTGCCGGTCGGTGAGGTCCTTCAGGTCGGAGATGCCGTTCAGCTTCTTGGCCTGGACCAAGTCCTTGATCCTGGCCACGACCTTCTCAGGCCCGACCCCGTAGGGAAGCTCGGTGACCACGATGCCGGTGCGGCGCGGCGTGATCTGCTCGATCCTGGCGGCGGCGCGGGTACGGAAGATGCCGCGGCCGGTCTCGTAGGCCTCCCTGATCCCGTCCAGGCCGACGATCTTGCCTCCGGTCGGCAGGTCAGGACCTGGCACGAACCGCATTAGCTCGTCGAGCGTCGTGTCCGGGTTCGCGATCAGATGTCGCGCGGCGGCGATGACCTCGCCGAGGTTGTGCGGCGCCATGTTGGTCGCCATCCCGACCGCGATCCCGGCGGCGCCGTTGACAAGCAGGTTAGGCAGCCCGGCGGGCAAAACCTCGGGCTGATTCTCCGTGCCGTCGTAGTTCGGGACGAAGTCGACAGTGTCCTCGTCCAGCGACGCGGTCATTTCCAGCGCGGCTGGTGAAAGCCTGGCCTCGGTGTAGCGCATCGCGGCCGGCGCGTCGTCGAGCGAGCCGAAGTTGCCGTGGCGGTCGATCAGCGGCAGCCGCATCGCGAACGGCTGGGCGAGTCGTACGAGCGCGTCGTAAATGGCGGAGTCGCCGTGCGGGTGCAGGCGGCCCATCACCTCGCCGACCACGCGGGCGCACTTGACGTGCGCCCGGTCCGGACGTAGGCCCATTTCGGCCATCTGGTACAAGATCCTGCGCTGCACCGGCTTCAGGCCGTCCCGCGCGTCTGGGAGCGCCCGCTGGTAGATCACTGAATAGGCGTATTCGAGGAAGCTGCCGCGCATCTCCTCGGTGACATCGATGTCGACGATGTTCTCTTCGAAGTCGCCGGGCGGCGGAGTTGTCGTGGTGCGTCGTGCCATGACCGCCATTGTGCCGTGTTCTGGTCGCTGCCAGCCACGACGCGGAGCCCCGGCGCGCCGTCTTGGCGCGAACAGGCCAGGTCGCAGCAGAGACAACTAGGACATGGTGGCTGGTGCTGATAGGTTCGCCAACTGTCGGTATTAGTTCAGCCGGGCGGCCGTGTCCCGGGCTAAGCCGGTGAGGGGCACGCGATGGGTGCTGCTAATCAGCCTCCGGACCAGGGGCAGCCGGGGTTTTTCGGCGATCAGCCGACAATCGGCCGCCAGCCCGGCGACTACGGCCAGCAGCCGGGAGGTTATGGCCCGCAGCCAGGCGGCTACGGTCAGCCTGGCGGGTACCTGCAGCCAGGTGGCTACGGCCAGCCTGGCGGGTACCCGCAGCCTGGATACCAGGGCATGCCAACGTGGACCGGCGGGACCGGCTATCCGAGCATGCAGACGAACGGACTAGCGGTCGCGGCCCTGATCTGCGGAGTAGCCCAGATCATGGCAGGTCCCCTAACCGGCATCCCCGCGATCATCCTTGGCCACATCGCTCGCAGCCGGATCAGGCAGACCGGCGAGCAGGGTGCCGGTCTGGCACTCGCCGGCCTGATACTCGGCTACGCGGGCCTG